>NZ_JBMYAU010000033.1:0-4923 GCF_053994455.1 Nautilia sp.
TTCAAGCAATTCTTATTCCTTACATATTGTTCGCTGTCATTTGGGTTTTGGTATAATTGTGCCTGACATTATATTATTAAGGCTGATTTATTAAACTGTTGTAAAAAGCAAATTATTTGGTTGGTAATTCAGTAAAAAAGCAACGAAAAAATTATTTTTCGTTAAAACTTCCGTAGTTCAGATATTTTTCGAATCTTTTTTGAAGAAGTTCTCCGTCTTTTGAGAGCTCTTTTAACTCTTTTACTTTTTCTAAAAAGTAGTTTTTAATATTTTTAGCCGTAGTTTCGTAATCCCTGTGCGCCCCTTCAAGGGGTTCGTCTATTATATCATCAATAAGGCCCAATTCTTTAAGCTCTTCGGCTGAAATTTTAAGAGCTTTGGTTGCCGTTTCGGCTTTTGAGTTATCCCCCCATAAAATAGCCGCACACCCTTCGGGAGAAATAACGCTGAACACCGAATATTTAAGCATTGCAAATTTATCTGCGACACCTATGGCAAGGGCCCCGCCGCTTCCCCCTTCGCCAATTACGACAGAAACGGTCGGCGTTTTAATCCGCGAAAGCTCAAACAGGTTTCTCGCAATAGCTTCGCTCTGTCCCCTCTCTTCAGCCCCGATACCGGGAAAAGCACCCGGGGTATCCACAAGAAAAAGAATAGGCAAATCGAATTTTTCGGCAAGCTTGGCTACTCTTAAAGCTTTTCTGTATCCTTCGGGATGCGGCATACCGAAATTTCTGGCTAACTTTTCTTTGGTGTTTCTACCCTTCTCCTCACCTATTACCACACACTTAGTATCCCCTATCATTCCTATATAACATATTACCGAAGCGTCGTCCCTGAACTCCCTGTCTCCGTGAATTTCAATTTTTTCATCCATAATCAAATTTATAATGTCAACTGCATGGGGTCTGTCAGGATGACGCGCCAAAAGAAGTTTTTGATAAGGGGTTAGGTTTTTAAATGTTTTTTCTATCTCTTTTTCAAGCTCTTTTTGTAACGTGGAAACAGCATGGGAGTCGCCTTTTATTTTAGCGACGTCAATCTGTTCTTTAAGCTCTTCTATTCTTTTTTCAAAATCGAGTACTGCCAAAGTATGCCTTTATTTTACTTTTTTAAATATCACAACTCCGTTTGTTCCGCCAAATCCGAAAGAATTACTCATAGCCACGTTTATTTCCGCTTCCCTCGCCTTATTCGGAATATAATCCAAATCGCAATCCGGATCAGGCTCTTCATAATTTATAGTCGGCGGCATAATGTTTCTTTCCATTGCCATTAACGTAATGACGGCTTCAATAGTTCCGGCAGCACCGAGGCAGTGTCCCGTAGCACCTTTAGTGGAACTTACGGGAGGAGTGTTTTCTTTGCTTCCGAAAAGTGTTTTAAGAGCCATTGTTTCATACATATCGTTATATTTTGTAGATGTTCCGTGTGCGTTTACATAGTCTATTTTAGGTTCACCCGCCATTTCATAAGCCATTTTCATGGCTCTGTACGCACCTTCGCCCCCCGGAGCAGGCGTCGTAATATGGTTTGCATCACCGCTTTCGCCGATTCCTATTATTTCAGCGTAAATTTTCGCACCCCTTGCCACGGCGTCTTCATATTTTTCCAAAATCAGACACGCTCCGCCTTCACCCATTACAAATCCGTCCCTTTTTGCGTCAAACGGTCTTGATGCATGCGCCGGATCATCGTTTCTTGTAGAAAGCGCCTTCATTGCCGCAAATCCGCCAACACCTATTTCACATATGGCAGCCTCACCGGCAACCACCATCATTTTATCCGCAAGTCCGAGTTTAATCGTTTTAAAAGCTTCGGTAATGGCGTGAGTTCCGGCCGCACATGCGGTTACGCTCGAAAGATTCGGCCCTTTAAGCCCGTATTCGATAGAAACAAAACCGCCGAGCATATTTATAAGAGCGCTCGGAATAAAAAACGGCGATATCCTCCTTGGCCCCCTTGTTTCACAAATAATCGAATTTTTCTGGATATTAGAAAGACCCCCTATACCGCTTGCCGCAGAAATTCCGAATCTGTTTCCGTCGTATTCCTTAAGAGCGCTATCCGCCATAGCCTCTTTTGCCGCGGCAATTCCGAGCTGAATAAACCTGTCGGCTTTTTTTACTTCTTTGGGATCCATAACAGTTTTAGGATCAAACCCTTTAACTTCCCCGGCAATCTGCGAACCGAACCCTTCCGGATCAAAATGTGTAATTCTGTCAATTCCCGTTTTTCCGGCAATTATGTTTTCAAAAGATTCATCTTTATTCAAACCTACCGAATTAATCATACCTATACCGGTTACAACGATTCTCATACGTTTCCTTTATTTGAGGTTAATATTAATAGATATTTAAAAAATACCCGTTAATATTATCCCCGAAAAGGGAGAGATTAAGCTTTTGCTTTTTCGATATAATCGATAACATCTTGAACAGTCTGGATTTTTTCGGCTTCACTGTCCGGAATTTCGATTTCGAATTTTTCTTCAAGAGCCATAATCATTTCAACCACGTCAAGGCTGTCCGCTCCCAAATCTTCAACAAACTTAGCTTCAGGTTTTACTTCTTCGGGCGCTACATTCAACTGCTCAACTATAACTTCTTTTACTTCATCGAATAATGCCATTTTATCTCCTTTAATTTTTTATTTCAGCATTTTATCAAAATTTTGATTGTACTTGCAAATCACATATACATCCCGCCGTTTACTTTTAAAGTCTCCCCCGTAATGTAACTTGCCCCGTCACTTAAAAGAAACGCCACCGCATTCGCTACTTCTCGAGGCTGTGCAAACCTTTTTAGGGGGATTTTCTTAAGCATTTCCTCTTTTACCTTTTCGGGAAGATCTTTTGTCATATCCGTATCTATAAATCCTGGGGTTACGCTGTTAAACCTTATACCCCTTGCAGCCCCCTCAAGTGCGAATGTTTTGGTCATAGCAATCACGCCGCCTTTGCTCGCAACGTAATTGGCCTGTCCGAGGTTTCCGGCCTCGGCCACAACACTCGCAACGTTTACCACGGCACCGAACCTTTTTTTACTCATAACCTTCAAAGCTTCCCTGCACCCTACGAACGTAGAAGTCAGATTTGCGTCGATAACCCTTTTAAAATCCTCGACACTCATTCTCATTGCAAGTTTGTCATTGGTGATTCCCGCATTGTTTACAAGATAACCGAGTTCCCCGTCGCTGTCTATTATTGTTTTAACGGCTTCTACAAAAGCGTTTTCATCGCTTACGTCAAACCCTATAACCGCAGCGCTTCCGCCGTTTGCTTCAATTTCCTCCTTTACCCTGTCGGCGGCTTCGGCCCCGCTTCTGTAGTTAATCCACACTTTCAGCCCGTATCCCGCCAAAACCTTTGCAATCTCAGCACCTATTCCCCTGCTCGCACCGGTTATCAATACGTTTTTACCGCTAAATGTCATTTATGCTCCTTGGATAAATATAGTAAAAAAGAGGTGAAAAAAAGCTACGGGTGAAAAACGGTGTAAAAAACAGCCTTTTTTCACTTTCTTTCACCTTCTCTCACCCATTCCCACTTTTCCGCACCTTCTTTTATGATAAAATTTTATCTAAAAAAGGCAAATAATGTTATATTATCTTTATGAACATTTTCATATCAATATATTCCATTATATCACTTTCAGGGCAATTCTTGCTTTTTTCCTTTCTTTTGCCATAACAATCTCCGTTATGCCGAGGTTTATATCATGGGCCAAATCAAAAGCGACACAGCCCATTTTCGAACTTGCTCCGGAAAACCACAAAATAAAAAACTCCATTCCCACGATGGGGGGGCTGATTTTTATAACAAGCGCCGTCATTTCCATACTTATTACGACTGAATTAAACAAATACGTGCTTCTTACACTCACTCTGCTCGTGTATTTCACATCCTTAGGATTCATAGACGACTTCGGTAAAATAAAAGGCTCTTCAAACCGGGCGGGGCTCAGTGCCAAAACAAAATTTGTCCTTCAGTGGATAGGCGCCCTTGTCATTTCCTGCCTGTTAATCAAAGCGGGATTCGATACGAAACTGTACGTGCCTTTTTATAAGCATCCCCTTTTTGACATGGGATATTTCGCGGTTCTTTTCTGGGCTTTCATCATTGTGGCTATGAGCAACGCCGTAAACCTTACGGACGGTCTTGACGGGCTTGCAACGGTACCGTCCATTTTTTCACTTTTCACCCTGGGGATTTTGCTGTATATCGTGGGCAACTATAAATTCAGCTCGTATCTTTTTTATCCTTTCGAACTCGGCGTCGGAGAGCTCACCGTTATCGTATTCGCCCTAATCGGGGCACTTTTGGGCTTTTTATGGTACAACGCAAACCCGGCGGAGGTTTTTATGGGTGACAGCGGCAGCCTGCCCCTCGGCGCCCTGCTCGGATTTTTGGCGATAGTGGCGAAAAGCGAGCTTCTTTTGATTTTTATAGCGTTCGTATTTATAATGGAAACCGTATCGGTAATCCTGCAGGTCGGAAGCTATAAAACAAGAGGCAAAAGAGTCTTTAAAATGGCCCCCATCCACCACCATTTCGAAATGCTCGGATGGAAAGAGAATAAAATTACGATAAGATTTTGGATAATGGCATTAATTACAAATTTAATTGCAATACTTTCAATAAAAATAAGGTGAGAAAGAATAAAAATTAGATGAAAAAATAATATAAAAAATTGATATAATTTAGAAAAATAAGAAAAGGTTTTTTATGTATGATGATTTTATTAATGAAATGGAAAAAAATTAAAGAAGAAAGAAAATTTTATTAATTTTCTAAGAAAGGATAAAGATGGAATTGAAAATTAGTGTAAATGATATTAAATCGGAAATTTTTTTTGAGTTTTTAGAACTTTTTAAAAAAGACGGAATACTCAAAGAATATAAAGTATTACATAACGATTATGA
>NZ_JBMYAU010000034.1:0-18220 GCF_053994455.1 Nautilia sp.
ATTAATTTCTTAAGATTTGATATGAGCGAATATCAGGAAAAACATTCGGTTGCGAAACTTATAGGTTCACCTCCGGGATATGTCGGGTATGAAAAAGGGGGACTTTTAACGGAGGCGATAAGAAAAAACCCTCATACGGTATTGCTTTTGGATGAAATAGAAAAGGCACATCCCGATATAGTTCAGATTCTGCTTCAAGTAATGGACAGTGCGACTTTAACCGATAATGACGGAAGAAAGGCAGATTTTAGAAACGTTGTGCTTATTATGACAAGTAATTTGGGTGTCGGGGAAGGAAATAACCCGGGATTTTTACAGGAATTCAGCGAATTTAAAGAAGAGGCGATTGAAAGGTTTTTCGCGCCGGAATTTATCAACAGGCTTGATGCGATTGTGAGATTTAAACCTTTATCACATGAGAGCGTATTGATGGTGGTTGATAAATTTATGAACGAACTGCAGGATAAACTAAGCGGCAAAAAAGTAAAACTGAGCCTTACGAAAAGAGCCAAAAACGCGTTGGCGAAAAAAGGCTATTCGCCTAAACTCGGGGCTCGTCCGCTTGCAAGAATTATTGAAGAAAACATAGTGGAGCCTTTAAGCGATGAAATACTTTTCGGGGAATTAAAAGGGGGAGGAGAAGTGAAAGTGGATTATGTTAAGGATAAATTCAGTTTAAAAGTCAATAAATGATAAAGGTAAACGAAAACCCTCCTCTTTACCTTCTTGACAATTTCGAATTTCCGGATCCGTATGAGCCTTTTGACGAAGGGTTTGTAGGGGCGAGTTATGATCTTTTGCCTAAAAGACTGCTTGAGGGATATTCAAGGGGTTTTTTCCCCTGGTATCAGGACGATGAAGGAATGTATCACTGGTTTGTTTTAAATGAAAGAATGTTTTTGAAAACCGATGAGGTTAAAACGACTAAAAAACTGTTAAGAAAATTCAGAAGTCCCAAATGGGAATTTAAAATAAATACGAGATTCGAAGATGTTATAAGATATTGCGCGAACGTAAAAAGAAAATATGAAAACGGTACGTGGATAAGCGAAGGGTTTATAAAAAATTACACGGCTTTATACAATTACGGTTTTGTGCTCTCCGTCGAAAGTTATTACGAAGGCGAACTTGTCGGCGGTTTTTACGGGGTGGCCATTAACAGGTATTTCAGCGGTGAAAGTATGTTTCATTTAAAACCGGATGCGAGCAAGCTTGCTTTGATATACTTTTGTGACGTTTTGAAACAAAACGGAATAGAATTTATAGACTGTCAGGTTCCGAGCGAACATCTCGCCAGAATGGGCGGTAAAATATACAAAAAAGATGAATTTATTCCTATGATTTGGGAGGCGAGCGGTTATAAAAACAAAAAGGAGAATAAATGCTGAAGTTTAAGAGTTATTACGAATATGAAAATTCCAATCTTGAAAATTTTGCCTTTGAATGTCTCTTGAAAGAAAAACAAAGCGGTGAAGTGGGTTATTACCATCTGCCTCAAACAAGCCGGAGCGTAATTGAACAGCTAAAAAACTGTAAAAACGATTTCGATACGGTGGTGGTTATAGGCATAGGAGGCTCATCGCTCGGAACGAAAGCCGTGTACAGGCTTTTAAAGTCTCATTACAAAAACGTTAAAAACATAATTTTTTTAGAAAACACTGATCCGTTGGAGCTTAAAAACCATTTTTCGAAAATAAACAAACATAACGCCGTTTTTTTGGTAATTTCAAAATCGGGTACCACTATAGAAACCATTTCCATTTTTAAGGCGGTGATAAAACATTTTAACATAGACTTGCAAAAAGAAAAAAACAAAATAATTATTATAACCGACTCGAATTCCCCCCTTGAAAAGTTTGCACAGAAAAACGGACTGGAGATTTTTAACATACCTGAAAATGTTGGGGGAAGGTTTTCGGTATTCAGTGCGGTCGGAATAGTGCCTTTGCATCTTGTGGGAATGGACGTTGAAAAAATTCTTGATGCGGCGGGTCATTATATGGATTCTTTTTTTGAAAAAAAGGAATGGCATCTAATAAGAAAAGCCGCATTCTTGTATGAAAGAAGCAGATATTATAAAATGAACGTGGTGTTTTCCTATTCTTCCCTTTTGGATGAGTTTAACAAATGGTACGTTCAGCTTTGGGGTGAGAGTTTGGGTAAAATAAACAAAAAAGGGCAAAGGGTCGGTCTTACCCCCATAGGTCTTTTAGGTTCGATTGATCAGCACTCTTTTTTACAGCTTTTAATTGAGGGGCCTAAAGATAAAACGGTGACGTTTATAAAGGTTAAAAACTTTGAGAGTTCTTTGAGAATCCCTAAAATTTCACTGCCGTATCTTGAAAAAACCGACTTTGTAAACGGATATACGTTTAACGAACTGATTAACGCTCAGTGTGACGCTACACGCGAAAGTGTCATCAGAAGCGGTCTTGACGTGGATGAAATAGTTCTTGAAAGTTTAAATGAGGAAAACGTAGGAAAACTTATGGTTTATTATGAACTTCTAACTTCCGCCGTAGGCGCACTTTTCGAAATAGATACCTATAATCAGCCCGGTGTAGAACTTGGCAAAAGAATTTTAAAAACTAAATTCAACTCATAATTTTTACAACTTTTCCTAAGATTTCCGCTTCGTCCGCCGTTTCGCGCGGATACAAAGTGTTATCCGATATAAGCTCTATTTTCCCGTCGCTTTTTAAATTAACCCTTTTTACAAAAACTCCCGCAGGGGTTGATATTACGAATATTCCGCCGTTTTGTATATTCGTGTCGCTGCGGTCTATGAATATTATGCTTCCGTCTTTAATTGTGGGTTCCATCGAATCCCCCACAACATGAATCGCGTCAAGGTTTTTGTCTATTATTTTTTTGTCTATAAAAATTAATTCGTATTCCTCTTCACAATTGAGGGCACCTCCCCCCGCGCTTGCGTTTATATTCTTAAAATACCTTATTTTGGCAAATTTTTCAGTTTCTTTTGCTATGTTTTCAATCTGCTGGTCAAACAGCAACCAGTTGAGCGAAATTTTTCTTTTTGCACAGAAATAGGCGAGTTCTTCGTAAGGGATCTTGTTTCTTTTTTTTAACATTGAGAGGTGTTCGGGAGTAATCCCCAAAGCTTTCGCCACGTCTTTGTTTAAAACCTTTCTCTCACCTACTTCCAAAGAAAGAATGTCTTTTATTTTTTCAATGATTTTGTCAAATTCCATTATTGTTCCTTAACAAAACGTTAATTTTTAATATTCAATTCTATCATTTTGTTAATATTGTGTCAAGAATGAAATTTGGCGGCATTGACTAAATACGCTCACCAAGAGCGCAAATTTTTGACACTTCCAAAGAGTTAAAAAGAGCAATCGTTTCGCTTTATTTATTCAGTGCCGATTGGGGCTCTGAGATCTAAAACCTTTTCAATAAGGATAAATATGAAAATACATCTGGATTTGGACTGTTTTTTCGTATCCGCCCACAGAATAGATGATAAAACGCTTTTGAACAAACCGGCGGTGGTTGTAAAAAGAAATGATAAGGAGATATTTAAGAACGAAAAAACAAAGCTTTTCAATCTTAACGAAGGCGCTTTTACGGGTGATTTGATTGTAGGAAATGAAGAGTATGACAAAAGCTATTTTTTGGAAAACGGCAGGGTAAGGGGTATAGTGGTAACGGCGAGTTATGAGGCGAGGGAGCTCGGTATAAAAACGGGGACCACTTTGGCCGAAGCCCTCAGAATTTATCCGAAACTGAAGATTATTACACCCGATTATAAACTGTATCATCTTTTGTCTTATAAGCTTAAGCTGTATTTAAAAAAGAAAATACCGGCGGTGGAGCAGTACAGCATTGACGAATTTTTCGGTGATCTGGAAGGCTGGGTGAATGACGGCGAAGTATATGAGTTTATAAACAACTTAAAAAAAGATATTCGGGAGAAATTTAATCTGCCCGTGTCGATAGGTGCGGCTAAGAGCAAATGGAGCGCAAAACTCGCAACTTCCTTTGCAAAACCAGACGGAATCAAGGTTGTGGAAAATACGGATGAGTTTATTGAAAACATTCCTGTTGAGAAATTTCCGGGAATAGGAAAACGGACGGAAAAAAGATTAAAAGAAAAAGGAATACTGACTTTGGGGGATGTCAAAAGGGAGAGGGAATATTTTTATTCATGGGGGAAAAACGGAATTCAGCTTTATAACAGGGTGTGCGGAACAGATAATGAAGAGGTTGTGGAAAAAAGTGAAAGAAAAAGCATAGGGATTTCAAGAAGGTTTGATCCTGTATATGAGAGAGGGGAAATTGTAAGAAGAATAGGCGTGCTTTGCAGGTATCTTTCTTTTTTGGTCAAAAAAAGAAAAGTAAATCCCACTTTTTATTATCTGAGTATAAAATACAAACGTTCCGGAAAATCAAAAGCCCATATAACGGTTTACAGGATTTTTAACGAATTTCTTCTTAAAGAGATTATGACCGCTCTTTTTTACAGAGCGGACATTGAAGAGGATCATATCATATCAATAGCAATAAGCGTTTCTAAGTTTAAAAAAGTGTCGAATCTTTTTGATTATCAAAAAGATAAAAAAATGGAGAAATTAAACGACGCCGTTTATAAATTAAGAAGTAAATTCGGGCTTTCTTCTTTAATTACCGCTTCCGAAATTTTTTAATTATCTTTTTAAATTATTGACCGTCTGAAGCATTTCGTCGCTTGTTACTATCGCTTTGCTTGCGGCGTCGTATGCCCTCTGACCGGTAATTAAGTCGGTCATTTCCTCAACAAGCTGAACGTTGCTCATTTCCACAAACCCCTGTCTTATTTCCCCAGTTCCGTCAATACCTGGGGTTGTGACTATAGGGGCGCCCGAAGCCGACGTGTCAATATAAAGGTTGCTGCCCATGGAATGAAGCCCCGCGGGATTGATGAATTTTGCAATTTGGATCTGACCTATCTGCTGCATCTGTGTTTGACCCGCTTCAAGAATTGAAACCGTTCCGTCGTTACCTATCGATACCTGAACCGTATCTGCCGGAAGAGTTATGTTAGGGATTAATTTATAACCGTCGCTTGTCACTACGTTACCGTCGGCGTCGAGTTTAAAAGCACCGTCTCTTGTATAAGCTATTCTGCCGTCCGGAAGCTGAACCTGAAAAAATCCGTCCCCCTGGATGGCAACGTCCAAGTTGTTTCCGGTTTCTTTGAAATTTCCCTGTGTGAATATTTTTGTTATGGCGGTGGGTCTTACGCCCAGACCGACGTTAATGCCTGTGGGCGACTGGGTGGTGGTTGAAGTGGCGGTTCCGGCGTATTCCATAGTCTGGTAAAAAAGATCCGCAAATTCCGCACGCTGTTTTTTATAGCCTATTGTGTTTACGTTTGAAATGTTATTGGACACCACGTCTATTTGCATCTGCTGTGCCATCATCCCTGTGGCGGCGGTATATAAGCTTCTTACCATATTAATTCCTTTTTGAAAATCTGTTATTTTAACTTAGCAAATTTTGTTCCGAATAAAAATTTCCTTCACAAATTTGTCAGTTGTTTGGGCGTTAAATTTACGCTTTTACATTTGCAAGTTTTTCAATTGCGTCACGGTTTAAGTCGTCCATAAATGTCGTCATAACTTTCTGATACTGTTCAACCAGTCTGTTTGTTTCGATAAGGTTTGTCATCTCTCTTATGGGATTTACGTTCGATTTTTCCAAAAATCCCTGAAGTGTCGAATTGAGAGGAACTACAACCGCCGTTTCGGGTATATAATCGAACATATTGTCGCCCGTTTTTTTCAAGGTTTTGAGATTGTCGATTTTTACTATTTTTAGTGTGGAAACAAGCTTTTTATTTTGGAAAATATTTCCGTTTGAGTCGATTTTAACGGGATATGAGGGAATTAACCTTATAGGATTGTTTTTGTCGTCAAGGATTTTAAACCCTTCTTTTGTAACAAGATAGCCGCTTTCGTCGAGGTTGAAATTGCCCGCACGGGTCAGTTTTTCGCCCCCCGGGGTTTCGATGCAGAAAAATCTGTTTTTGTCCTTTAAAGCTATATCGAGAGGGTTTGAGGTTTTTTGTATGTCGCCCGGAGAAAAGTTTGTATATTCTTCCACCACTATAGGAACCTTGTTAAGGCTTCTGTTTAAAAATTTGGCCGCTTCTTTGGTGTTGTTTTGAAGCGGAAGTTCGTCCCTTTTTTCACTAAACAATCTTTCGAAATCGCCGATTATTATATCGTCTTGTTTAAAGCCTGCGGTGTTTACGTTTGCAAGGTTGTTTGAAATTACGTTAAGTCTGTTGAACTGGGTGACCATGGCACCGGTTGCATCGTAATATCCGTTAATCATAAAGGGCCTTTTTCAAAAAAAGAAGCAATAAACGTTCCGAAAAAATTTAGTATAATTCCTCTCTTAAAACGAGCGGTTTTCACTCGGCGCGGGTTTTACGGCCCTTTGCATATTACTTATTAAAAAAAGGAGCATTGATGGCATTGCCAAAAGAACTCGAGAAACTTTTTAAATCGAATAAAAACGGTATAGTCACTTATGAAACCATTGTCAACATTTTACCAAAAGTTCCCACTAAAGCGCAAAGCAAGGAAATATTAAAAGCTGCTAAAGAAAATAATATAAGACTTATGACGGCCGCCGAGGTGGCGAAGCTTAAAAACCTTGAGGACGTTGTTAAAAACGAAGAGGAGAGGGAAAGAAAAAAAGAAGAACTTGCAGAAGATATTTTAAAAGATAAAGAACTTCTCGAATGGAGCCGCTCGGATTCGCCCGTACGTATGTATTTAAGGGAAATGGGACATATTCCGCTTCTTGACAAGGATGAGGAAATTGAGATATTCAGAAGAATTCAGTTAGGGGAGGAGATAATACTTGATGCTATCTGTTCGATTCCTTTTTTAATAGATCTCGTGTTGAAATACAAAGAGCCGCTTTTGAACAGGGAAAGAAGGGTAAAAGAGCTTTTCAAAAATTTTGTGGATGAAGAGGAAGTGGATGACGAGGACTCAAAAGAAGGAAAAAGAAGAAAAAAAATCTCAATCCGCGAAAAAAGAATTAACGAACTGTTTAAAAACCTTGAAAAAGCGAAAAAAGAGTGGGAAAAAGTACTTGATGAATATGACAGAATAATTAATGCCAAAAATATGGACGAACTTGAAAGACTGCATAAAATCCTGCAGCTGACGTTTAAAAAGAAAAAAGTGAAAGAGGCTCTAAACGAGCTCGGATACACTTCCAAACTTATCAACGAAATAGTAAAAACGGTAGAAACCGCCCTTAAGGGAGATAAGGATTTTGAAAAGGAACTTAAGAAAAAAGAGTACAGACTGCCGCTTTTTAACGAGCAGTTAAGAAAACTCCATAAAGAAATTTTAAGTAAAATTACCGAACTCAGCAAAGAAGATATAGCCGCAATGGTGCCCGAACACACGATGGTAAACGTTTATATGGACATCAAAAAACTTGTGGAAGCCAAAAAAGCGAGTGAAAATATGTTCGGAATGGAACCCGAAAAACTTGAAGTGATACTCGAACAGCTGAAAAGAGGTAAAAAAATAACGACCGAAGCCAAAGAGAAAATGGCAAGGGCGAATTTGAGGCTCGTTGTAAGTATCGCTAAAAAATATACAAACAGGGGGCTTCCTTTCCTTGATTTGATCCAGGAAGGCAATATCGGGCTTATGAAAGCTATTGACAAATTCGAATTTGAAAAGGGATACAAGTTTTCGACATACGCCACCTGGTGGATAAGGCAGGCTATTTCCCGCGCAATTGCAGATCAGGCAAGAACCGTTAGAATTCCTATACATATGATAGAAAATATCAACCAGATTAATAAAATTGTCAGAAAACACGTTCAGGAAGAAGGGAAAGAACCTTCACTCGAAGTTATTGCAAAAGAGATGAAAATGCCTATTGAAAAAGTAAAACAGATTCTTAAAATTTCAAAAGAGCCGGTATCGCTTGAAGCTCCTGTGGGCGAGGAGGAAGACGGAAAGTTCGGAGATTTTATTGAAGATAAAACGTTTACGAATCCTTATGAGGAAGTAGTAAACGAAGATCTCAGAAAACATATTGAAGAGATTTTAGAACAGCTCAACGAAAGGGAAAAAGCGGTGATTAAGATGAGGTTCGGACTTATGCCGGATAAGAGCGAAAGAACTCTTGAAGAGATAGGAAAAGCCCTTAACGTTACAAGAGAAAGGGTAAGACAGATAGAAAGCAGTGCAATTAAAAAACTCAGACACCCTAATATCGGAAAGTTTTTGAAAAATTATATTGAAAGCTGAAATTCAATGGAAAATGTTACAATGGAAAATGGGAAATGGCAGTTAATTGAAAAATTTTTGATTAAGTTTATTCAAGAAGAGATTACGAAAACCGGACTAAAAAAAGGAATTTGCGGTCTTAGCGGAGGAATTGACTCCGCAGTTGTGGCTGTTCTTGCCAAAAAGGCTCTTGGGGAAAATTTCAAAGCCTTTTTACTTCCTTCGCAGTTTTCGAGCAAATCAAGTGTCGACGATGCGCTTAAACTGTGTGAAAAATTTGGAATTGATTATGAAATAATCTCAATTGCCCCTTTACTTGAAGCGTATCCTGTTGATGATAAAGTAAGATTCGGCAATTTTTCGGCGCGTATGAGAATGGCCGTGCTTTACGACAAATCGGCCGAGCTCGGCGCTCTTGTAATAGGTACGAGCAATAAGAGCGAACTGTTGCTCGGATACGGAACCCTTTTCGGGGATCTCGCAAGCGCTCTTAATCCCATAGGGGATCTGTATAAAACGGAAATATTCGAATTTGCCGCTTATCTCGGTGTAAACGAAGAAATCATAAACAAGCCCCCGAGCGCGGATCTCTGGGAGGGGCAGAGCGATGAAAAAGAGCTCGGTTACACTTATGATGAACTTGACGCCGTGTTAAGGGATTTTGTGGATGAAAGAGCCACAAAAAAAGAACTTCTTGCAAAATATGACGAAAAATTAGTCGAATTCGTTTTGAAAAAGGTTTATTTCAATCAGTTTAAAAGAAAGATGCCTATAATTGCAAAACTTAAAAGCAGGACTGTAACGCATGACTTTTTATATGAAAGAGACGTAAAACTTTAAATGAAAAGTGAAAAGTGAAAAGTTTAGAGTTAAAGTGTTATAATTTTTTTGAAGAAATGCTTTTTTACCCTAAATGGTATCACTGGCCTTTAATTATTCTTCTTTTTCCTCTTTCTTTAATCTATATGACAATAATACATTTCAAATTCCCGAGAAAATCGGAAGATTTGGGTATTCCGATAGTGTCTGTCGGAAACATTATAATCGGCGGAAGCGGTAAAACCCCTTTTACCGTTGCGCTTGCAAATGAATTTAAAAAATATAAACCGGCGGTGGTTTTAAGGGGATACGGCAGAAAAAGCGAAGGACTTGTCGTTGTAAGCGAATGGGGGGAAATAAAAACGGACGTAAAAACAAGCGGCGACGAAGCAATGGAGATAGCCCTTAAAACGGATGCCCTTGTAATTGTAAGCGAAAACAGAAAAGAAGCGATTTTAAAAGCTAAAGAATTAGGTGCCGGGTTTGTTATTCTTGATGACGGGTTTGATAAGCCGTTTAAAAAACTGAATATTGTATTGGACGTAAAAAATAAAAATCCTTTTTGCATACCGGCCGGGGGTTACAGGTATCCGAGACTCGCCCTCCGTTTTGCGGATATGGTATTACAAGAGGGAAAAGATTTCGAAAGGATTGTAAAATGTCCGAAAGGCGATATTTTACTCTCTGCAATTTCTAAACCCGAAAGACTGCTCGAATACTGCAAGATTCCTTATAAATTTTTTCCGGACCATTATGAATTTGTATACGATGACGTTAAAGAGTTTGAAAACAAAAAAATAGTAACGACTATGAAAGATTATGTCAAATTAAAACAATTTAATCTTGAATTGAAAGTGATTGAGTTAAATATCAGGATAAATAAAAATATTTTAAAACAAATCGAACATTATTTGATAAAATTACATAAAAAAGGCTGAAAGTGGAGATTAAAGAGAAATTAAAACAGGAAGAAGAGCTTTTAGTAAAAGTTTTTAAACTTGAAAAATTTATAAAAAAGTACAAAAAACAGGTAATCGCCGGTTTTACTATAGCCGCGTTGATTTTGGTCGGTAATGCCGTTTACGGTTACATTCAGACTCAAAAGCTTATATCTTCGAACAACGCGTTTGACACTCTTATGCAAAATCCTAACAATAAAGAAGCGCTTGAAAAAGTAAAATCAAACGACAAACTTTATCAGGTGTATCTTCTTCAGAGCAGTAAAATAAGTGATTTGCAAAAAATAACCGCCCCCGAACTCAAAGCCGTGGCGGCGTATAAAATCGCAATGCTTAAGGGTGATGAAAAATCGCTTGAAAACTATCTTTTAAACCCCGATTATAAAATTTTAAAAGATCCGGTAAGGGTTGCCCTTATAAGGATTTATCTCAAAGACGGAAAAAGAAAAAAAGCGAAAGAGCTTTTTGCGCAGATTAATCCTCAAAGCGAATTTTATACCGTCGCTAAATTTTTACTTCACTACGGGATAGTTAAATGAAATATTTAATTTTTCCGTTTTTGGCGGTTTTGTTTTTTTCCGGGTGCAGTGTAAAAATATACGAACCCTCAAACGTAAAAAAACATAAACTCAAGTCATACAGCGAATATAAAGATCTCAGCGGATACACGAAAACAACTTTGACATTTTCTTCACTGAAACTCAAATATGTAAAAAAACAGGGACTTTTGGATGACGGTATAAGGGTTGAGAAGGTGTATTATGACGAAAACGGCCGTTTTTTGGGAAAGTTTGTAAAACTCAATAAAGACTTGGCGGCAAGGGGGGATTTGCTGTATGTGATTTCTGAGAAAAAAAAATATAAACTTCCGTTTTTGATTTATTCGGCAACTAAAAACGGAAACTACGTTGCTGTTGTGTTTGAAAACGGAAAATACGGACTTTTCGATTTAAACGGCGGTAAAATGAAATTTATAATAGACAGTGAGGGTGTTTTAGGCGTAAGGTACCTTCATGCCGACCCTCTTTTTTATACCGATTTGATTTTATATCCTCTTTTAAGCGGTAACGTGGCTGTTGTTGACGCTAAAAGCGGAAGGTTTATAAGAAATCTGAACATTTCTCAAAACCGTTTCAACGACAACGTTATTTTTCTAAAAATAGTGAACAACAAACTTTTTATGGCCACACCGAGCAAACTTGTGCTTTTCAACCCGTCTTTTTTAATAGATTATAAAGCCGATATAAAACATGTGACGGATTATAACGGTTTTATATATCTTTTTACGAGTGACGGAAAAATTATAAAACTCGATTCCGACCTCAAAGAAATTAAAAAAGTGAAACTTCCTTATGCCAGTTTTTTCGCTCCTTCAGTGTGTAAGGGAAATTTATGGACTGTTGAAAGGGGAGGGTATCTGATTAAGATCACTCCTGATTTAAACGTGACCGTATACACGGGGAACGATTTTAACACCAAAAGCGATGCCGAACTTAAAATTGACGGGTGTAAAATATACAACGAAGACAAGGTGTTTATGATTGAGTAGATATCTCGAGGCTTTTTTGGAATATCTTTTAATAAACAAAGGGGTGAGTAAAAATACTTACGAAGCGTATAAAAGGGATTTGACACAGTTTGAGGAGTTTATTAAAAAACCTATAATCGAAGCCGATAATATGGATATTATCTCCTTTCTCTCCACAATAGAAAACAAACGTTCTTTAAACAGAAAACTGAGCGCCGTTAATTCTTTTTTCGATTTTGCGTATAAAAGGGAATGGGTTGAAAGCAAACACAAAATAAAACAGGCTAAAATCCCTAAAACACTTCCTAAGTATCTTACGAAAGAAGAGATATTGAACGCTTTTTCCAAAAAGCCGGAAAACTGGTTTGACTTAAGGGACAGGGCTTTGATTCTGTTTTTATACGCTACCGGACTTAGAATAAGCGAAGCCCTGAATGTTAAGGTTTCGGATATAGAAAACGGCTGGGTCAGGGTGTGGATGTCGAAAGGTGAAAAACAAAGAACGGTTCCCGTCGCCCCCTCGGCCGTTGAAAGTCTGAGGGAATATCTTAAAAAAAGACCGTGCGAAAGCGAATATGTTTTTGTAAACAAAAACTGTAAGCCTTTAAGCAGAATCAGCGCTTTTAACATAACGAAAAAATATCTCGGTGTTTCCCCCCACGTGCTAAGGCATTCTTTCGCCACTGCCCTTGTGCTCGGCGGGGCCGATTTAAGGGTCGTTCAGGAGCTTTTAGGACATTCATCCCTTAACACCACGCAGATTTATACACATATACAAAAAGAAAACCTTAAAGAAACGGTAATGAATTTTCATCCTTTGGAAAATATTGATTAGTCCGTTAAAAACGCGCTCAGTGCGTCGGCGAGTAAAAAGTCGTAAGAATAAATCCTGTTTTTTCTTTTAAAGAATTTCTTTTCCGAAATCAACATATCCGCCCTTTTTTTCTCTTCCTCGTTTAAGATGTTTTCTTCAAACCCGATAACCGAGCGGAGGCCTAAAAATATTTTTTCTTTTTTTATGTCTTCTTTGCTTAGATATTCGTATTCGTATTTTGTTGGGTGTTTCAGATATTCGTATACGTCGTTGAGAGTGTAATATCTGAAAAATTTTTCTTTTCCGTTTAATGTTTTTGATTTTTTAAATCCCACCGCTCCGGCTCCGATTCCGGTATATTCCCTTCCTTCCCAGTATCCGAGATTGTGGATGCAAGGCTTCCCGAAATTGGATATTTCATACTGCGGGAATTTTTCTTTTATCTTTTCGATAAACCATATTTCAAGTTCCTCGTCCGTTTTTCTTTTTGAAAAATCCCCTTCCCATTTCGTGTTTTTTTCGATTGTCAGGGAGTATGCGCTTATGTGTGTAACGGGAAGGGAAAAAGCCGTTTTTAAATCGTTTGAGAGAAGTTTTTTTGTATCTAACGCGGTAGAATATATCAGATCTATATTTATATTTTCAAATCCGGCTTTGTGAGCGTTTAATACGGATTTTACTGCCTGGCGGGGAGAATGGTTTCTGTTTAGGAATTTAAGTTTTTCGGAATTGAAACTCTGCACGCCGAAACTTATACGTCCAACCCCTAACGAACGTAATTTTTTAAGCCAGTCGTATGATGTGTTGGGATTGCATTCGACGGTTATCTCTTTTGTGTCCGCAGTGTACGGGGAGATAAGTTCGAACAGTTTTTCGTAAAATCCGATATTCATCGTAGAAGGCGTTCCGCCTCCTATAAAGACGGTTTTAAACCGTACATCCGTAGACGTTTCTTTTAAGAACTGCTTTTTTAGAGCGTCGAAATACTGTTTTTTCAAATGATTTATATTGGTGTACGAATTAAAGGCGCAGTAGTTGCATTTGCTGTCACAAAAGGGAATGTGAATGTAGAGTAATGGAGAATCGTTCCCGTTTTTTAGGGACTGTTTCTTTATTTGGGAGGAGGTTGAAAATAGGGAGTTGTTAAACGGGTTGTTTTGTTTTTTAAATTTCGGATTTTTCATTTTTAGCTTTTCATTTCTTAAATTTTCCATTCTCCATTCTCCATTCCCGATTAATTCGTTATAATTTTACAAAAAAAAGGTGATGTTTTGAAAAAATACAGACCGAATGTGGCGGCGGTGGTTCTCTCTTCAAAATATCCCGAAAAAGTGGAAATTTTAATAGCCAAAAGAAACGATGTGGACGCATGGCAGTTTCCGCAGGGCGGTATAGACGAAGGCGAAAGTGAAAAAGAGGCGCTTTTGAGGGAGTTGAAAGAGGAAATAGGAACGGATGAGGTTGAAATATTGGCTGAAATGCCGGAATGGCAGAAATACGATTTTCCAAAAAGAATAGCTAAAAAAATGTACCCTTACGACGGGCAGAAACAGAAATATTTTCTGGTTAAGTTAAAACCGGATGCCAAAATAGATCTGAATACGGAAATACCGGAATTTGAAGATTATAAATTCATAAGCGTTGATCAGATATTCGATTATGTAAAATCGTTCAAAAGGCCGGTTTATAAAACCGTGCTTGAATATTTTAAAAAAGAGGGATTACTGTAAAGGAGAGAGATGTTAGTAGTTCAGAAATTTGGCGGTACGAGTGTTGGTGATTTGGACAGGATTCAAAATGTTGCGAATATTGTTAAAAAATATGCGGATGAAGGAAACCGGGTTGTGGTTGTGGTCTCCGCAATGGCTGGAGAGACGAATAAACTTTTGGATTTTGCAAATCACTTTACAAAAACCCCTCCCCAAAGGGAGGTGGATCTGCTTGTGAGTAGCGGAGAGAGGGTTACGAGTGCACTTTTAAGTATAGCGCTTCAGGCGATGGGAAAAGATGCCATAGCCCTCACCGGAAGGCAGGCGGGGATAAAAACCACGAGCGATCATACAAAAGCGAGGATAATGGATATAGATCCTTCTAAAATGCAAAAACATTTAAACGAAGGAAAAATTGTAATAATCGCCGGATTTCAGGGAATTAATGAAAACGGGGATGTTACGACGCTCGGAAGGGGAGGCAGCGATTTGACCGCCGTTGCTATAGCAGGGGCGTTAAAAGCGGACAAGTGCGAAATTTATACCGATGTGGACGGAATTTACACTACCGATCCGAGAATAGAACCGAGGGCTAAAAAAATAGACGTTATAAGTTATGACGAAATGCTCGAACTTGCCAGTCTCGGTGCCAAGGTTATGCAAAGCCGCTCTGTGGAGCTTGCTAAAAAACTGAACGTTGACATTGAAGTGAAATCGTCATTCAAACCTGAAATAAAAGGAACGTTAATAACAAAGGAGACACCTGATATGGAAAAAGTATTAGTAAGCGGAATAGCGCTTGATAAAAACCAGGCGAGGGTCAGTATTTTCGGGGTTGAGGACAGACCAGGGATAAGCGCGGAAATATTCGGAAAACTTGCCGATAAAAACATAAATGTGGATATGATAGTGCAAAACGTCGGTAAAGACAATAAAGCCAACCTCACATTTACGGTTCCTCAGACCGAACTCGAACTGACAAAGGAAGTTTTAAAAGAGTATAAAGAAAAATCGGAATCGGTGGAATACGACGATTCCATAGCGAAAGTCAGTGTTGTGGGTGTTGGAATGAAGTCCCACAGCGGAGTGGCTGCGACGGCATTTAAAACCCTCGCCGACGAGAATATAAATATTCTTATGATCAGCACCAGCGAGATTAAAATATCGATGGTAATAGATGAAAAGTACGGCGAACTCGCCGTAAGGGCATTGCATAAAGCGTATCAGTTAGACAAGTGACGGTAATGGATATAAATCAGTTTACATTGAAATATATAAGGGATAAAAACATAAAATGGATGGAAGAAAAGAGGCTTGAGTGGATTCCCCTTGTTAGCGATTTTATATCCAATGTAATCGAAGGGAAAAGCGTTTTTTTAATTACCGATTACAAAAGAAAATGGTTTAGCGATTATATTATAAACAAAATAAATAATTTTCAGGATTTCAAACCTTCTTTTATTCCTATATACGACTTACAAAAGCTGGTTCCCCAGCTTGAACATGCAAGAACGGACGAACATTACGAAATGATAGAGGATATGCTCAGCATCAGTTTTAACGACAATTATATTTTCTGGTATATTGGAGTTGAAACTCCGAAACTCAGATTTGCGAGAAACAAACCGGATTCTTTTTTCTGGATTATGGATATGGATTTGCATAAAAACTTCTTTTTAAAATCTCTTGATGAAAATCTTGACAAAAAACTTCTCGATTTGGCGGATATTCTGAACGAAACACTTAAAGCTGCAATATTCGGAGAGGTTGAAATTTGAGCAAAATCATAATTACCGATGATTTTGAGAGGGTTTTAAAAGAGATAAAACCCGATGAAATTGTATATGTTGCGGAACTCAAAGTGGAAGATGTCAGAAAAATAAGGGAGACAGCCTATATAGCGACGAAACAAAAAAAAACAATAGCAGTGGCGGCTGAAAAATATCCCGCCGTTTCTCAAAACGCCCTTTTGAAACTTTTGGAAGAACCTCCGCAAAACATTGATTTCATACTTATTGCAAAGTCGAAATATTCGTTGCTTGATACCGTAAAATCGAGACTTATGATTGAAAAAAAACTTTATAATGTTGTAAATGAATGCGGTATTGATATTTCAGGCATAACGAATGATAAAATTTTGGAACTTTTAAGAACGGATATGGATAAAAGTCAAATCAAAAGTCTGATTTATAAAATTATAAAAGAAAAAAAACTGGATGAAGAACAGCTTGAAATTCTTTCGGATGCGGTAAAAATGCTGGAGCTTAATATTGATAAAGACGCGGTTTTGGCACTTTTAATGCTGAGCGTAAAGGAGAGGTTTTGAATGTTTACAAACTGAACAGGGATACCGATACCGCCGCAGTTATGAAAAAAATAGGCGTTGATTCGGCGGGAATTGAAATTATGAAAAAGAAAAAAAGCGAATTTTTGTTTTTTATAAAAGACATAAACTGCGGAGCCGCTAACATACTTAAACAGGACGCTTTAAGCATAGGCGCGGAACTTGCCGTGCCGGTTGGGGCTCCGGATTGTAAAAACAGTCATTTTGACGCACTTTTAATGTGTAATAAAAAACAGCTTGAAATACTGGTAAAAAAAGAGCTTGCCCAGCCTTTTAAACTGAAATTTTTGGCAAAACGGCTTAAAGAATTTATAAACCTGCCGAAATTTCCCCTTAAAATTATGGGTGTGATTAACGCGAATGAGGATTCTTTTTTCGAGGGCAGCAGGTTTCAGGGCAAAGAGGCCGTAAAACGGATTGAAAAAATGATAGATGAGGGTGCCGAAATTATTGATATCGGCGGGGTTTCAAGCAGACCGGGAAGCGTTTATCCGGGAGTTGAGGAAGAACTAAAAAGAGTAAAACCGATTATTGATGAAATATACAAATCAAAACTGTATGAAAAAGCACTCTTCAGTATAGACACTTTTGAATCGGAGGTTTTGGAATATGCGCTTAAGAGGGGCTTCAAAATAGCAAACGACATCACCGGGCTTGAAAGTGACGAATATGCAAAAGTAGCTGCCAAATACGGAGCGAGTGTTGTTATTATGCATAAGAAGGGAAATCCTAAAGATATGCAGAAAAACCCTTTTTATGAAAACGTTATTTTGGAAGTGGACGAATTTTTTCAAAACAGAATAGAAAAAGCGAAAAGTTTCGGCATAAAAGATATAATTTTGGATGTGGGGATAGGATTCGGTAAAAGACTTGAAGACAATCTTGCATTAATAAAACATATGGAGCATTTCCTTCATTTCGGCTATGAGCTTTTAATAGGAGCGAGCAGAAAAAGTATGATTGATATGATTATGCAAAAAGAGGGTGTTTCCACCGATCCTTTTCAAAGGCTTCCGGGTACTTTGATTATCCATACCGAAGCGGTCGGAAACGGTGCGAGTATAGTAAGGTGCCACGACGTAAAAGAGCACTTTCAGGCTTTAAAAGTATTCGAAACAATCAGGGGTTTTAATGTTTAGAAGACAGATTGAAGTCATAGGGAAAGAAAATCAGAAGATTTTATCTGAAAAGTCGGTATTAGTTGTCGGATGCGGAGGTTTAGGAAATATAATAGCCACTACCATAAGCTGTATAGGACTTAAAAAATTATATTTAATTGATTATGACGACATAGAGATTCATAATATTCACAGGCAGTTTCAGTTTTCAAAAGAAGATATTGGCAAAAGCAAAGCGAGAGTACTGGCTGAAAAGATAGACCGTTGCGGTAGCGATATAGAGATTGTCGAAGGTGAATTTGACGGAAGCTCGGATATTGAAGTTGATTTGATATTTGACGCAACCGATAATTTCAAAACAAGAAAATTAATAGATCGATTTGCAAAAAATAAGAATATTCCCTGGATTTACGCAAGCGTTGAAGAGTGGCACGGACAGGTAGGTGTGTTTAAAAACACATCTTTTAAAATATTCGCCACAAAAGAGCATAATATAAAAGGGCAGCTTCCCCCGATGGTTAATTTAATCGGTTCGATTTCTTCAATGCTCGGAATGAAATGTCTGATTGGAAAATGTGAGGAGATTTTTTATTATGTTAATTTTGAAAACGATTTGGAAATTAAAAAATTTAGGTTTTAATTTTTAAATAAAATATTGT
>NZ_JBMYAU010000035.1:0-12940 GCF_053994455.1 Nautilia sp.
CACTTTCATTTAAGTGTGCTTTGATGTTTGGGAAATTTTTTAAAGAATTAGAAAAGAAAAAACTTAAAGATAAAAATTTTGAATTTCTGTTTGATGAATACAAAGGTGATGAAGTTATCGTGGTTGATACCGAAACCACGGGACTTGATCGGAAAAAAGACGAAATAATTTCAATAGGAGCCGTTATTGTTAAAAACAACAGAATCCTTTTAAGTAAAAAATTCCACATTTTTGTAAAACCTTCAAAGCCCCTTAGCATAGAAAGTATTAAAATTCATAAAATAACGCCCGATATGCTTAAAAACGCGCTTGAACCGGAAACGGCAATAAAAAAGTTTTTAAATTTTATAAAAAACAGACCTCTTGTCGGATATTACCTCGAATTTGACATAGCAATGCTTAATAAACTCACAAAAAGATACCTCGGAATCAAGCTTCCTAACAGACAAATAGAAATTTCAGCCGTTTATTACGATAAAAAAATAGGCTTTATTCCTCAAAAACATATAGATTTGAGGTTTGATTCCATTATGAAAGATCTGAACCTTCCTATTATTGGTAAACATGATGCATTAAACGATGCAATAATGACCGCCTTGATGTATATTAAACTTCAAAACTGTAAAAAAATTTAATTTTTATCACGTAAAGATTTAGTATCGATCCACATAAAATAAAAAAATAAAACTATTGCAATAAATCCTAATCCGTAAAATAAAAATTCCTTCATTCACTCTCCTTTAATTCCTGAAGAAACAGTTTATATTCTTTTGTTAAATTATCTAATCTTTTTATTGCAAAAAAAAGTATAACAATTCCACAAAAAACTAAAAATATATACAAATATTCTATCTTTTTAGCACTTATTATTCCTATAATACCCGATATAAGTAATAAAATTACATATCTCCAAAATCTTAATTTTTCTAAAATAAAATCTAATTCTTTTTGTAAATACTCTTTTTTCCCCATTTTTTTCTTTTTTTATAATTATAACAGATTTAATACTACAAAAACGTTATCACATTTTATTGCTACATTGTTGCTATACTTATTTGTTAGTATTTGCAAAATTTTAAGGAGACGCCATGATACTCGAAGCTCTCAAATATATGGTACTCGGAATGACGGTGGTTTTCGCATTTCTCTACTTATTGACCGTTATTCTTGAATTTCAAAGAAAAATAATTGAAAAATATTTCCCCGAGGATGAACCCCCAAAACAAAGACCGAAATCAAAAAAAGACAAATTAAAAAAAGTGGCGGCAATTGCGGCGGCAATACATCATAAAAGGACTCAAAATGGCAGCTAAATACATTGATATAATGGATACGACTTTCAGGGACGGCTTTCAGTCGGTATTCGGAGGCAGGGTTTTAATGAAAGATTTCCTGCCTGCGGTTGACGCCGCGGTCGAAGCCGGGATTAAGCATTTCGAATTCGGGGGCGGAGCGAGGTTTCAGAGTCTGTTTTTCTATCTTCAGGAAAATGCGTTTGATATGATGGATGAGTTTGCAAAGCGTGCGAAGGGGGCAAACCTTCAAATCCTTGCAAGAGGTATAAACACGGTGATGCTTGATACCGGAAGCCGTGAGATGATAGATCTTTTTGCAAAACTATTCGCAAAACACAACACTACTACGGTTAGAAATTTTGATGCCTTAAACGACGTAAACAACCTGATATACAGCGGAAAAGCAATTAAAAAAGCGGGAATGAAACATGAAGTCGTCGTAACTATAATGGACCTGCCGCCGGGATGCACGGGTGCTCACACCGTAGAATTTTACGAAAAAATATTAAGGGATATTATCGAAAACGTGGAATTCGACTCCGTCGCTTTCAAAGACGCTACGGGGACTGCAAATCCCAATAAAATATATGAAACCGTAAAAATGGCGAGAAAGCTTTTGGGCAGAGACGTCCATATAAGACTGCACACACATGAAACGGCGGGAATCAGCGTTGCAAGTTATCTCGCCGCACTCGAAGCGGGAGTCGACGGGATAGATTTGGCAGCGGCGCCTGTCAGCGGAGGAACGAGCCAGCCCGATATAATAACCCTGCTTCATGCCGTAAAAAGCAAACCTTACAACCTCGGCGATTTGGAAATCGATAAAATAATTGAATACGAAGAAACGCTTAAAGAATGTCTTAAAGATTATTTCCTCCCGCCCGAAGCCACACAGGTAAATCCTATAATTCCCCTCTCACCCATGCCGGGCGGCGCTCTTACCGCAAACACCCAGATGATGAGGGATAATAATATTCTTCATAAATTTAACGACGTTATAAAAGCCATGAGAGAAGTTGTCGAAAAGGGAGGATTCGGAACAAGCGTAACACCGGTAAGCCAGTTTTACTGGCAGCAGGCGTTTAACAACGTAATGTTCGGACCTTGGAAAAAAATAGCCCCGGGATACGGAAAAATGATACTCGGGTATTTTGGAAAAACACCCGTTAAGCCTGATGAAGAGATTATAAAACTTGCAAGCGAACAGTTAAATCTTGAACCTACAGACGAAAACCCTCTTGATATTGCCGACAGGGATGAAAGAAAAACAATTAAATACTGGCAAAGTCTGCTTGAAAAAGAAGGCATCGAAACCACTGAAGAAAATATATTTATTGCGGCTTCATGTCAGGAAAAAGGTATAGCGTTTTTAAAAGGCGAGAGTCCTCTTATGATTAGAAAAAAAGGAGAAGAAATGAGTAAATCTGACGGAGTTTATACTGTTATAGTCGACGGTGAAGTATTCAATGTTGAAGTTAAAGAAGGAAAAGTTGAAATTAAAGAAACAAAACCTCTCGAAAAAAAACCTGCAACTACTGAGCCTACATCTGATGATGTGGTTGAAGTGGAATCGCCTGTTCCGGGAAATGTATGGAAAATACTTGTAAATCCGGGAGACAGGGTAAAAGCCGGAGATAAACTTATGATTATAGAATCAATGAAAATGGAAATTGACATTCCTTCACCCGTAAACGGAATCATTGCGCATATTCCGGTAAAAGTCAACGATTCAATTAACGAAGGTGATATATTAGTCACAATTGAGGAGGATTAAATGAGAATAAAAGCAATTATTTTAGCGCTTTTTTTATTTTTCTCCCCTTTGGCACTCTCGGCGAACAATTCGGAATCCGATGCCGCAAAAACCGCACAGGTTCATCATGAAAAAAGTATAAGCGAGCTTTTAGTGGGCTTTTACAAACAAACGGGAATTTATGCGTTTTTAAACCCACAGGACAATGTAAAAAACGCTCTTGGCGAAAAAGTCAGTAAATTTCACCAGAGTTTCGGAAGAATTATTATGATTCTTATTTCTTTTTTACTCTTCTACCTCGCAATCAAAAAAGGATTTGAACCGCTTTTACTCATACCCATAGCATTCGGAGGGCTTCTTGCAAACATACCTCTTGCAAACATTATAGGTGACGGAGGATTTATAGGAGAGCTGTATAAAGCCGGAATTGCAAACGAACTTTTTCCAATACTCATTTTTATGGGTGTGGGAGCAATGACGGATTTCGGTCCGCTTCTGGCCAATCCTAAAACGGCGCTTTTAGGAGCCGCCGCACAGTTTGGAATTTTCGGTACGTTAGTCGGTGCCGTGGCATTAACCCAGCTTGGAATATTTGACTTTTCCCTTCAGGACAGCGCGGCTATTTCGATTATCGGAGGGGCGGACGGCCCTACTTCAATTTTTATAGCATCTAAACTGGCTCCCGATCTGCTTGGAGCCATTGCTGTAGCGGCTTATAGTTACATGGCGCTCGTACCTTTAATCCAACCGCCTATTATGAGAGCTTTAACAACCGAAGAAGAGAGAAAAATCAAAATGAAAGCCGCAAGAAAAGTCTCTAAACTTGAAAAAATGCTCTTTCCCCTTGTGGTATTAGTACTTACTATTTTAATTATTCCGGAATCAAGTCCGCTTATCGGTGCTTTGACATTCGGAAACTTCATAAGAGAAAGCGGTGTGGTTGAGAGACTAAGCAAAACATTGCAAAACGAACTTATTAATATCACCACCATTTTCTTAGGACTTGCAGTCGGTTCCAAACTCGCGGCCGAGAAATTTTTGGTTCCCGAAACGCTCGGTATTTTGATATTGGGACTAATAGCTTTTGCAATCGGAACCGCCGCGGGTGTTTTAATGGGAAAAATTATGAACAAATTTTCAAAAGAGCCTATC
Source organism: Nautilia sp. (assembly GCF_053994455.1). Classification (NCBI taxonomy): domain Bacteria; kingdom Pseudomonadati; phylum Campylobacterota; class Epsilonproteobacteria; order Nautiliales; family Nautiliaceae; genus Nautilia; species Nautilia sp. Next base: position 4,201 of record NZ_JBMYAU010000035.1, read on the forward strand.
AATCCTCTAATAGGCGCCGCAGGTGTCAGCGCAGTGCCTATGGCTGCAAGGGTTGCGAACAGAGAAGCTGTCAAAGAAGATCCTACAAACGTTTTATTAATGCACGCAATGGGCCCAAACGTTGCGGGCGTTATCGGAAGCGCCATTGCCGCCGGGGTATTACTTTCCATTTTTTAACCTCTCCCCTTTTATAACTATTTCTTATAGTAATTGCTTTTTTACAGTAAATCCTGATAAAATTTAACATATATATAATTTTTAATTAATCATATAAAGGTGGAATATGAATTTATACTGGTTACAAAGCGGGGGCTGCGGGGGCGACACAATGTCTTTTTTAAACTGTGAATGCAATTTATACGAGCTATTTGAACAGTTAAACATCAATGTAATATGGCACCCTTCCCTGTCAAACCTTTCATGCCTTCAGCATATAGAAAAAATCGAACGTATATTAAAAGAGGATATCAGGCTCGACATCTTGTGCGTGGAAGGCAATGTCGTATTGGGCCCGGAGGGCACAGGTATGTTTAACACGTTTATGGGAAAACAAAAAAAAGATTTAATCCACAAACTAGCCCATAAAGCGGAATATGTGATTGCCGTAGGAACCTGCGCATCTTTCGGGGGATTCGGATCTGAAAATGAACTTCAGGGCGTTGGCTTACAGTTTAAACAGGAGCAAAAAGGCGGTTTTTTAGGAAAACATTTTATATCCAAATCGGGACTTCCCGTAATTAATCTGCCGGGTTGCCCAATACACCCCAAAGCCCTTGCGGTTTTATTAGAGGAAATAGCAAACGGACTGCAGATAAAACTCACCGAAAACCAGGCTCCGGAAGAGATATACACCTTTACGGTACATCAGGGATGTACGAGAAACGAATATCACGAATATAAAGTTGAAGAGCACAAATTCGGAGAAAGAGGATGTATGTTTTTTCATCTGGGATGTAAAGGACCTACGACAAACGCCGCATGCAACAAATACCTGTGGAACGAAGTAAATTCAAAAACAAGGGCCGGAGTTCCGTGTTTCGGCTGTGCCAGGCCGGATTTTCCGCAGGATTACCCGTTTTTTAAAACCCCGAATATAGTGGGAACGCCTGCGGAACTTCCAAAAGGCGTGGACAGGGCGCATTATCTCGCATACAAAGATATGGCGGCGGCCGCGGCGCCCAAAAGATTAAAAGAGAGAAAACAAAGGGTCTGATATGTCGTCGAAAAACATTACTTTAAGAATACCGGTAAACAGGGTGGAGGGCGATTTGGATATCGAAGTGAACATTAAAAACAATATCATCACCGACGCAAAAAGCATAGGAACGCTTTACAGAGGTTTTGAAAACATCCTAAAAGGACGTGATCCTCTGGACGCTTTGGTTATCACGCCGCGGGTATGCGGCATTTGTTCTGTGTCACATCTAACTGCGGCCGTAAAAGCTCTTGAAAACGCATACAATATAAAACCTCCTGTTCAGGCGGTAAGATTTAGAAATATTTCGCTGATTTCAGAAAACCTGCAAAGCGATTTAAGGCAAGTTTTTTTAATGTTTATGGCGGATTTTGCAAACGATTTTTATAAAAAAGCCCCGTTTTTCGAAACCGCAAAAAAATTATATGCGCCTTTTAAAGGAGAATTTTCAAAAAAAGTACTTGACATAACAAAAGAAATAGTGAAAATTATTGCTTATATAGGGGGACAGTGGCCACACACCTCCCATATGGTTCCCGGAGGACTCAGCGTACTTTCAGACGATCTGGAAATATTAAGGATTAAGTTTCTGCTTTTGAAAATAAAAAAATGGTATGAAAACGAAGTTTTGCAATGTGATATGGAAAGTTTTAAAACCGATGTTACCGGTTACAAAGACTTGGAAAACTTCGCGGACCGCAACCATTATTCCCAGATTTCCGTTTTTTTAAACATTGCAAAGCAAAGCAATCTGTTTAATATAGGAAAAAGCGGCTGCGGTTTCATAAATTACGGATCTATGGAAGAAAAAACCGAAAATTTAATCCCGCCGTCCGTTTACAAAAACGGACGAACAGAAAAATTGGATATAAGCAAAATCACAGAAGATGTAACATATTCATGGTATGAAGGGGGAAAAACTCGCCGTTTGATGAAAACACCGTTCCCGACACGGAGAAAAAAAACGGTTATTCATTCGCAAAAGCCCCCAGATACGGTAACGATGTATTACAAACCGGCCCGCTGGGAGAAGAACTTGTTGTTAAAAACAGTTTGATTACCGACTTATATAACCGGTTCGGCGACAGTGTATTCGTAAGACAGTTTGCAAGAATGATAAGACCCGTAAGATATATAACCTTTATGTTACAGGAGATAGAATCTATAATTTTAAATTTAAACGAACCTTTATATAAAAAAAACAGAAAAACACAAAACACAAAAGGCGTCGGACTGACACATGCCGCAAGAGGAGCGCTGGGGCACTGGATAAAAATTAAAAACGGAAAAATTTCAAACTACCAGATAATCTCTCCCACCACGTGGAACGGCTCCCCGAAAGATTCGCTTGAAAACAAAGGCCCGTGGGAGAAGGCATTAATAGGTACCGAAATTAAAGATACTGAAAATCCAATGGAAATGGGTCATATTATAAGAAGTTTTGATCCGTGTCTCGTATGCACCGTCCATTTTATCGGAGACAAAAACAGCACTTTAAAAGTAAAGGTCTGATATTGGTAAAAGTTATCTGTATAGGCAACAGATTTGCATATCCCGACAATTTCGGAATTTTAATTTATGAAAAACTTAAAAAACTGAATATACCGAACACGGAAATCATAGAAGGCGGTGTGGGAGGCATGAGTCTGGCCCCGTATTTTGAAGATGAAAATAAAATTTTAATAATAGATTACGGAGTGACGGATAAAAAAATACTGACAAAAAAAGACATAGACCAGCTTGAAATAAAAGAGTACACTCACTCAACCGCTTTGCTTTATTTATTAAAATGTACCGACAGATATTATACGCTGTATACCTGCAATGAACCGTTCGATCCTGAAAATATAGAAAAATACCTGTATGAAATAACAGAGTTTATAAAGGTGTTAAATGAACATTAATGAAAAAACACTGAAAAATGAAATAAAAGTATTGCAAAAAGCGGCACGGCTTCATGCCAAATATTCAATCTCGCAATATAAAAAGGTATTAAAGGCGTTAAACGAACTTGAAAAGGAAAAAAAACTTCTTGAAGAAAAAGTAAAAGAAAGGACAAAACACTTAGAAGACGAATACAATGAAAAAATAGCTTATGCAAGAAAACTGGATAAAATAGCAAAATTCGACCAGTTAACGGGACTTGCAAACAGATATCTTTTTTTTAAAGAACTGAAACTTCTGATAAAAGAATACGAACTCACAGGCAGTCCTTTCGCCCTTTTGTTTATAGATTTAGACGGATTCAAATTTATTAACGACACATACGGACACAATATCGGCGACAGGGTACTGCAAAGCGTTGCCGATAAAATAAAAAACATGGTAAGAAAAGAAGATCTCGTTTCAAGAATAGGCGGCGACGAATTTACCGTAATTTTAAAAAACATAGAAAACAGAAAAAAAATAAAAGAAATAGCACAAAAAATAATCGATACTTTAAAAAAACCGGTTAAAATAGACAGCTTAAACCTTTTTTTAGGGGCAAGCATAGGAATATACATAATCAAAAAATTTGATAATTTCCAAGAAATCATTACAAAAGCGGACATTGCAATGTACGAAGCAAAAAAAGCCGGCAAAGGAACGTATCTTTTTTTCAACGAATCCATGAAAAGCGACCTTACCAAAATTACAAAACTCAGAAATTACATAAAAAACGCACTTAAAAACGATTTTTTCATAAACTGTTTCCAGCCGATAGTTTTAAGTACCGATTACAGTATAATAGGAGCTGAGACACTTCTCAGACTCAAACAAAACAACAGACTGATTTCCCCTTTCGTTTTTATGCCCGTACTCGAAGACGATATACATTTAATAAAAGACGTAACATTCTGGCAGATTTCGGAAGTAATTAAACTTCATAAAAAAACCGATATTTTTTTTACCGTTAATTTATCCGCAAAACTGTTGGGCGATTACGATTTAATAAATTTCTTAAAAAAATTAAAAAACACGGGACTGAATTCTTCTAAAATTTACTTTGAAGTAACTGAAACGGCGCTTTCTTCCAACCTTTCAACGGCAAGCGAAATTCTCTTCTCTTTAAAAAAAATGGGGTTTATCCTTTCACTCGACGATTTCGGAACAGGATACTCTTCACTCGCTTATTTAAGGGATCTGCCTTTCGACATTGTCAAAATAGATAAAAAGTTTATTGACAACCTGCCTTACAGTCAAAAAGATCAGAAACTTCTCAAATCAATAATCAATATGGCGAAAACCCTCGATATGAAAATAGTTCTGGAAGGAATAGAAACAAAAGAACAGCTAAAAAAACTTCCCAAAGACCCCGGTATTAAATATCAGGGTTACCATTTCCACAAACCTTATAAAATAGAAAAGCTTTTTCAATGCGTTTTAAATTAAAATTTATATAAAACACCCGCCCCTATATATTGATTTCTCGTATAGCTTTCCGGTTCGTAAACCTGAACATTCTGAGAGTTTAATAAAACGTTTTCCGAGGCACTTCCGCCGATATGCCAAAACTGGTAGCGGTACATAAAACTGATCATTAGGTTTTCTTCTATTTTAAAATAGGCTTCCGCCTCGAATTTTAAACCCTCGGTATCATACAGATGCAATACAATCCCCCCGGCCAGTTCGGCCTTTAACAGAGGATTTAGCGCATACTGGTAACCGACATCGGTACTGAAATAAAATTTTCCGAATTTTAACAGATAATGATATCCGACCCCAAAATAAGGCCAATAGTATTTTTCGTTATAATCCCCCGGATAACCGCTTTCTCCCCTGTTCCAATACCTGTATCCGAGCGAAATATAAAAAGGCGTATTATACGGGAAAAACCCGCCTTCAAACGACAACAGGAAAACGTCGTCTTTTTTAACTATCAGAGGAACGCCTCCCCATGTGCTGCCATTATAAGTTCCGCTTCCGTATGAAAATTCCCCTTTAAGATAATAATATACGCCGTTTTTGGAATTCAACTTAACCCCAATGCCGTTTAATTCTCCGTAATCCGAATAATCACCGTCTACAAAATTCCCCCTGCTGTCAAACTCCTCATATGACGAATTTACGGTAAACGCATAAAATTCAACGCTTTTCGCCCACATAAAAACAGAAAAACAGATTATATATATAAGCTTTCTCATTCAAAAAAACCTTTGTTAAAATATACGGAAAAGTCTATGTTAAACAGCCTCTTTTCAGAATATTTTTTAATAAGAGTATCAACTGCATTAATCAGTTCTGCAGATTTAATGCCGTGATTTATACTCATTAACGCTTCCGTAAAAGCGGCAAAATGATCGGCGGCTTTAATAAGGCTTCCGTCAATGCCTTTTTCGACACCGCAGACTTTTTCCGCCTCGGTTTTTATGATGCGGTTTTTACCGATGATTTTATCCGCAAATTCGTCGGTGATTAAAATTTTAAGTTCATCCCTAATATTTTTAGGTACAAGCGGCAGTATTTTTTCATCTATTAAAAAATTTTCATAACTCTTAAGTATTTCATCAAGCCCCTGCACGTTATGTTTAACAGGCGCTATTATGTCCCTTGTAAGGGCCTCGGGCAAATCATGAAAAAGCCCGGTGAAAAAATTGTAATAAATTTTATGGCTGCCGCCGCCGTATTCTTTTGTAAACAAAAAAGCAACAATCGCAACAAAAAGCATATGGCCAAGAACAGATGTTTCCGGCACTCTCGGGGTGTTTGCCCATCTTTTCTGAAACCTCAGATTACCGCATAGCGAGACAAAATCATAACTTTTCTTTTTAAGCGAGAGTACTTTTACACCTTCCAAGTCATAATAATCCTCGAGTTCGTTTTCAATATTTTCTTTAATCTCCCTCATTCCGTAAATACCCGGGGCGAAATTGTAAATAATATCAAATTCCCACTTGCTTGCCAAATAACTTGCGGCTGATAAAATTCTCTTTTCTTTCGAACTGTCCGAATTGAATATCTTAACATAATATTCTAACTCTTCATCAATTACCCCCTTTAAATTTTCAAGGACGAAATCATCAAGCTCTTTACCCTTTTTTTTCCTTAAATAGTGATATACCGGGGATTTCAAATCCGTTAAAACGGCACGGTAGAGTATTCCCGCAATTCCCAGATGAATCAGTTTGTAAAAATCAGTATCTTTTTCAAAATGTGCCAACACATACGCTATTATCATTCTGTGCGCCTGCTTGTCAAGCTCAATGAATTTTACGGGACGTGGCAAATCGTTCCATCTTTCTATCGAAGCCGTGGAAAACAGAAGTTTTATCAGTTTTTTATTCATTTTGTTTACGCCTTAATGTCAAGAAGTGTTTTTGTCATTTCATCCTGGGTTTTTATAGCAGGAATCTGCGCTTTAAAACCGTTTCCTATAACAATCTGATCCGTAAGCTCTTTTGTTAAATCCATCCCTGAATCAGCAATATCTGCGCTTATTTCAAGTTTATCAACGATTTCAGCATCAGTTGCTTTAAAATCCTCCGTATTAACGTTTGCAACGTTATTTGCGTTAATATCCATAAGTGATTGGTGAGCCTGAAGCGCATTTACATTTGTATTAATCATCACAATTTTCCATTCTCAATTCTCAAATAAAATAATGATATAGTATAATTCTACCAAAAAAAGGAATTCATATGAAATTATGGGGAGGCAGATTCTCTAAAGGTGCCGCAAAACTGCTTGACGAGTTCAATGCATCCATTATGTTCGACAGGGAACTTTATATCGAAGACATCGAAGGTTCGATTGCCCACTCTCAAATGCTTGCGGATCAGGGGATAATCACCAAAGAAGAAGCCGACAAAATCAAAGAAGGCTTAGGACAGATAAAAAAAGAAATTGAAAACGGTGAATTCAAATGGGACATAAGCGATGAAGATCTGCACATGGCCATTGAAAAAAGACTTATTGAACTAATCGGAGACACAGGCAAAAAACTCCATACCGCCAGAAGCAGAAACGACCAGGTGGCCGTGGATTTCAGAAGATGGAGTTTAAAAAGAAACCTTGAAATCGCGGAAAAAATAAAAGAGCTTATTCAAACTTTCGTAAACATAGCAAAAGAGCATAAAAACACCCTGCTTCCGGGCATGACGCATCTTCAGCACGCGCAGCCCATAAGCTTTGCTTACCATATGCTCGCATATGCGAATATGTTTAAAAGGGATTATGAAAGATTTATTGAGAGTTATAAAAGAAACAACAAAAACCCTTTAGGATGTGCGGCGCTTGCCGGTACTCCCCACCCTATCGACAGAAACAAAACAACAAAAGCGTTGGGGTTTGAAGAGCCTACCGTCAACTGTCTCGATACGGTAAGCGACAGGGACTTTGCGCTTGAACTTTTATTTAACATATCAATGCTTATGATGCATGCAAGCAGAATCAGCGAAGAGCTTATTATCTGGTCGACAAGCGAATTCGGGTTTATAACATTAAGCGACGAATATTCAACCGGCAGCTCGATTATGCCTCAAAAGAAAAATCCCGACGTCCCGGAGCTCATAAGAGGAAAAACGGGAAGGGTTTACGGAAACCTCGTAGCCCTTTTAACCGTTATGAAAGGTCTGCCGCTCGCTTACAACAAAGACACGCAGGAAGATAAAGAAGGGGTTTTTGACAGCGTTAAAACGGCTCTTATTTCCGTGACTATTTTAAATGAAACCTTAAAAACGATGACGGTAAACAAAGAGAAAATGTATCAGGCATGCAAAAAAGGGCATTTAACGGCCACGGATTTGGCGGATTACTTGGTAAACAAAGGAGTCCCCTTCAGGGAAGCCCACCACATTACCGGAAGAGCCGTGGCGTTAGCGGAAGAAAAAGGCGCGGATTTAAGCGATTTAAGTATTGAAGAGCTTAAAAGTATCGACGAAAGAATCGGAGACGATGTGGATTTAAGCCTCGAAAATTCAATGAATTCAAGAAAAAGCCTCGGGGGCACCTCACCTCAAAGGGTCGAAGAACAGATAAAATATTTCGAAAAATTTTTAAAGGAGAGTAATGATTAAAATAAGACACTTAAGCGATCATCTGTATGAAGCCACCAACGGCAAAGACATTATTATAGTAGATCCGAAAAAATACACCCCCATAGATTTTTTTATCACGGGCCTTGGAAACTGCTCGGCGTATGATGTGGTGGAGCTTGCCAAAAGCAAAGGTTATGAACTTCATAACTTTTCACTGGAAATAGAATATAAAAGAAAAGAGACGTTTCCCAAAATATTTACGGAGTTTCATTTCATTTATAAATTCGATTCAAACGCGGACGCCATGACTGCGAGAAGATGGGTGCTAAGCTCGCTTGAGACATACTGTTCGACAATAAACACAATAAGAAACACAAGCAAAATATATTATTCAATCCATAACAACGGTGAGACAATAGCATTTAAAGAAAGTATAATTTCAGGAGAAACCGCACATACCCACGAATTTGAAGATGACGACGACGGCTTCGGCTGTGTCGCCTGAGGATAACAAAAGCTCCGGGGTCCGGAGACACTTTTTGATATAATAACCCAAAAAAAGGATAAAAATGAAAAAATTGCTGATAAC
>NZ_JBMYAU010000036.1:0-3051 GCF_053994455.1 Nautilia sp.
AGTACCTTTTTTCACTAATCACCTTTTTTCACCGAAATATCGTAAAGTGAAAGAGGGTGAACCTACCCAACCAACCATAGGTGAAAAAGGGTGAAAGACGTAAGGTTTGTTTTGTGTTTTGGTATAAATAAACTTTTTCCTTGAAATTGAGAGAGAGTATAATTGCTTAAAAATTAAAACGAGAAAGGATGAAAAAGCTGATTTTTTTATTTATCGGAATTGTTTTTTGTTTGGAGATTATTTGAAATATATTGAAAACGAATGTATGAAAGGCAATGCTTTTGCTTGTGGTCAATATGGTCAATTTTATTATGAAAAGAAAAATTATGCAAAAGCGGCTAAGTTATACAAAAAAGCGTGCGACGGAGGAAGTGTCGAAGGGTGTGGTAATCTTGGTCTTTTATATGGAAATGGAAAAGGTGTTCCTAAATATTATTATAAAGCGTATGAGTATTTGATGAAAGCAGCAAAGAAAGGTTATAGTGCATCACAAAATAATTTAGATATTTCATGCGAAGAATATCCTTGGGTCTGCAAATAGGTATTTATTTTATCATTGCGGGGGACAAATAGAACTGTTTCGGAAAATTTGAGTGTTAAAATAAAATTACTTGATAAAAAATACTTCGGACTGCCGGATGAGAACTTATGATATAATTATGTAAATAATAGAAAATATTAAAATTAAAATAGAGAACATTGGTTATTTGCTTTTATTTAATGATGGGATTTATAATGAACGGGATAATGATAGGGCTTTTAATGGGATTAATAACCCTTGTAGGAATTATTATTATATTTAATAATGATAAAAAACATAAACCTCAACAAGATCAATAATAGAAAGGATTTAAAATGACAATACTTGAACTTAAAAAAATGATGATGAAAGCGAAAAAAGAGGATAAAACAAAAGCCAACGCACTAATGATGCTGGTTGACAGCGCTCAGAAAATTGCAAAAGAAAAAGGTGAAGAGGTTAGTGAAAAAATTATCCAGGAAGCCGCCAAAAAACTTGCCAAAATGGCGAAAGAATCCATTGAAGCAGGAATGGAAGAGGCTAAAAAAGAGCTTGAAATATATGAAAGTTTTCTGCCTCAAATGCTCGGTGAAGAGGAAACCACTAAAATCATTAAAGATATAATTGATGAAATAGGCGGTAAGAATATGGGTGAAATTATGAAAAGGCTCAAAGCCAGAGGCGATATCGATATGGCTCTTGCGAGCAGGATAATCAAATCACTTTAAAAGCTGTAAAATCAGCGAATTTGCAATATGAGAGAGAAGGGTTAATGATTTCTTCTCTTTTTTCAGTTTTTTGATTTCTTCAATAATGTCTTCATATTCGTCGTGTTTTCTTTTTATATATTCGTTAAACGATTTTTTAAGGTTTTGGGGTGAAAATTTTTCGGAGTTTATAACTTCTTTTGCGAATGTGATTACAAAATATTCTATAAGTCTTTCGACTTCCTCTTTCAGGTTTTTATCGAGCCTGTTTTTCGGTTTGATATTTTTTATTGTTTTTAAGATGGTGTTTATTTTGAATTTTGAAATTATAAGTTTAAAAAGGCTGAATATTGTCTGCAGTTCAAGGTTGTACTCGTGTTTTATCATAAACATTGCAGGCAGGAATTTATAAAAATCTTTCCATTTTTCGTATGTTTCTATTTTATTTTGGTTTATAATGATTTTGGCGAGTTCGTCTTTGTAGGTGATAAACAGAAGAGGTTTGACGCTGCTGTTTTCAAGTGTTTTTACCATCCATTTGACTGCGAATTTTATTGTCTGTTCTATGTCAATGAGAAGATCATACTGTCTGTTAATATCGGCAAGTGAATCGACAGCCTCTTTTCTTAAAGAATTGGCGCTTATAAGTTCGTTCATAATAAGATAACTTTCAATTTTGTATTTAAACGATTTTTCGTGATAATCGCTTAAAAATCCGATGCCGTGCGCATTGATTATTTTATTTGCAATCTGGGTGGCGATTATCTCTTTTTTTAAAGGATGGTCGAATATTTCATGTTCGAATCTGTTGAAAAACTCTTTTGGAAAATATTCTTTTAAAAATTTGTCGTAATAATTTGAATCGAGCAAACCGGAATTTAAAATATATTTTTTTAAAAATATTTTGCTGTAAAGCATTACGATTGCCAATACCGGTCTTAACGCCTGTTCGTTTTGGTATATTATTTCTATTTCGCTGTTTTTTGGTATGTGGTAATTTTTTCTTTTGAAATAATCGGTGTTTTTTTCAAGGATTTCAAGAATTTTAATCAGTTTTTCTTTATAAATTTTTCTTTCGTCAAGTGATAGAAGCAGGGCATGTTCAAAATTGTTTCGTAAAACTTTTTCGATAACTTCGTCCTGAATTTCTTTTAATATTTTTACTTTTTCTTTTTCGGTGAGTTTTTTTCTATCCACGAGGGAATTTAATATTCTTTTTCAATTTACCTCGTAATCGCTTATATTTCCACCTGCGCTGTTGTCTATAGCGTCAAGGTTTATTTTCCCGCCTTTGAGGGCGTATTCATAACGTCCTTGCATTGTAAGGGCAAGATTGGCACCCTCACATATTGCATAAGCGTTTATTTCATTTGCATTTACACGGATATCGGCATTTTGTTTATCACTTATGTGAAGGTTAAGTTCTTCCGAAGATTTTACATATGTTCCGATACCGCCGAAATAAAGAAGGTCAACTTTTAAACAGAGAAGTTTTTTGGCGAGTTCTTCTGCACTGATTGCATCTTTTTTGGTATTAATTAACGCTTTTATTTCGGGTGTCAGTTTTATTGATTTTTCGTCTCTTTTAAATACACCGCCGCCTTTGCTTATTTTTGATTTATCATACTGATCCCAGCTCAGGCCGTTTTCAAAAAGTCTTTTTCTCTCTTTGTAAGCAATTTTAGGATCGGGATTGGGGTCAACAAAAATTTCGTTATGACTGATTGCGGCAATTAATAAAAAGTTCTTATTCAAAAGCATTCCGTTTCCGAACACATCACCCCTCATACTTCCCACACCGACTACAGAGAGTCTGTCGGTATA
>NZ_JBMYAU010000037.1:0-2647 GCF_053994455.1 Nautilia sp.
ATTTTCATAGCGATATTAGTTTCCATTTCTTTAAACAGTCTGTCTCTAAGTTTCGGAGCCGTTACGTTTTTACCTTCGGTACCTGCAAGGGGAGAATCGTTGACACTCATAATAACGCTGATTGTCGGCTCTTCGATATGAAGAGGATCAAGCCCCACGGGATTGTCCTTATCCGCAATGGTATCCCCCACGTCAAGCGCACTGAAGCCTGCAACCGCCACAATATCCCCTGCGCTCGCCTCTTCTATTTCAACCCTTTCAAGTCCTAAAAATCCCAAAAGTTTAGTAATTCTTCCGTTTATTTTTTCCCCATCGGCTTTTACAAGCGTTACGTTTTCGCCTTTTTTTATTTTACCGTTGAAAATCCTCGCAATTCCGATTCTTCCTACGAAATTATCATAATCAAGCGTAAACACCTGCATCTGAAGGGGTTTTTCCTCCTCACCCGAAGGAGCCGGTATATGCTCGACAATAGCTTCGAATATCGGAGTCATATTTTCATTACCGTCTTCAAGCTCCCATTTTGCTATTCCGTTTTTCGCAGCCGCATATATTATAGGAAACTCCAGCTGATCTTCATTCGCCCCCATACTTACGAACAGATCGAAAACCTCATCCACAACCCTATCGGGCTCAGCCGCGGGTTTGTCTATTTTATTTACCACCAAAATAGGTTTAAGTCCGAGAGAAAGGGCTTTTTTCACTACGAATTTGGTCTGGGGCATAACGCCTTCTTGTGCGTCCACAAGAAGCAAAACCCCGTCAACCATCTTAAGGACCCTCTCGACCTCGCCTCCGAAGTCGCTGTGTCCCGGAGTGTCGATAATGTTGATTTTGTAACCGTTCCACTTGATAGCCGTGTTTTTAGAAAGGATGGTAATTCCCCTTTCTTTTTCGAGATCGTTAGAATCCATTACCCTCTCACCCACTTCTTTTCTTTCGTCAAGAGTACCCGACTGTTTTAGAAGTTCGTCCACCAGCGTTGTTTTTCCGTGGTCAACATGCGCGATAACCGCAATATTTCTGATATTTTTCATTCATTGCCTTTTTTTTATTGAAATTATACCGATTTATTATGTAAAATAAACAGAAATGCAAAAGGGAATAAAAAAATGAGCATAAAACGGAAAATCGCCCTGTCCGTCTGCGCAATCACCGTGTCCGTGCTCGGTCTTATTTTTATAAACCTTTATTCCGCCTATAAATTCAACGAAATAAACAAAAAACTCTTAAAATATCAGACGGCCAGGTCGGAAGCGATAAAAGTGGAGCTGAAACATTATAAATTCATATCCAAATTTTTACAGGCCTTCGTTCAAAACAGACCCGCAAACCTTCCGACAAATCCTGAAAAATGCGCTCTCGGAAAGTTTATAAAAAAATACAGCGACACCTTCGACGATACGTTAAAACGTCTTTTAAAGCAGACCGTTCCCTATCACAACCATCTTCACGCTCTTGTGAAAACATATAACGAACAGTACATAAGAATACCGAGGGTACTGCATGAAAGAACATACGAAGCTTCCATGAACACATACGGCGATATTTTAAACTACAGTTTTTACATATTACACAACGACGTGGATTTTTCCGCGGGAAACTATACGTTCGGGGAATATTTTAAAAAATACGGACCTTCGCTTTTTAAAAAATTAGGACTTGAAAAAATAGCCGCTTTGAATGAAAGACTGAAAAAGGACTATTTAAAATTAAACGAAAAAACAGAAGCCGTAACAAACGCACAAAACGAAATAAAAGCATACGATAAAATCTACCCCGTTTATACGAAATTTAAAAAAGATTTGGGCGAATACATATCCCTTTTGACGGAAATCGACGACAAAATAAACGCAGATATAGAAAAAGAGATAATATTTTCAACATTTACGGACCTGAAACAGATAGAAAAATTTTTAAACACATACATAGCTTTTTCCGGGAAAAAACTGAAAAACACACAAAAGGATCTTTTAAAACTTGAAAAAACGTTTGAGATAATTTCAATCATATTAACCGTAACGGCTCTTTTGAGCCTGATAATTCTTATATATACGCTTATATCAATTTTAAAAAACCTTGAAGAATTCAGAAAAATCGTACAAAACCTCGCAGGAGGGGAGGCGGATTTAAGCAAAAAAATAAAATTGAGCACAAACGACGAACTAAGCGAAATAGCGGATAACATAAACAGGTTTATAGACAGTCTCAAAGAAGTCGTTTTACATATAAAAAACTCTTCCGACAAAAGCGGGAGGCTGGCTTTAGATGCTCAAACCATATCCGAAAAAATGGACACAACCGTCGATAAACAAACCCAAATAATAAAAACGGTAAACTCTCTTACCGAAGAAGTGCAAAACGATTTGGAAATAGCCGAGGAAAGTCTTGTTTCCACCGTTGAAGACATAAAAACCACCAGAAAAACCCTGGAAGATTTAATAAGCACAATGAACGACGTAATAAACAGAATAAGAAACGAATCCCGAAACGAAATAGAAATATCGTCCAAAATAACGGCACTTGCCGATCAGTCCAACCAGATAAAAGACATTATCAACATAATAAAAGAAATAGCCGACCAGACAAACCTGCTCGCCTTAAACGCGGCCATTGAAGCGGCAAGGGCGGGAGAACACGGAAGAGG
>NZ_JBMYAU010000038.1:0-3836 GCF_053994455.1 Nautilia sp.
ATCCCTTGATTTAGGGGATATTGACAAACCTTACAGCTATTCGGGCTATATAAAACCTGAAATTTATTATATTGACGACAAGGAAAAATATACGAAATTTAAAAGTGAGCTTAATTTTGAGGGTGATTATAAAAGGGACAAATGGTATTTCAAAGGAAACTGGAGCGGGTATTACACAACCGACAAATACGACACTTCAACATACGGCATAATTAACGAACTTTACGTTAAATACGGGGATGTGAATAAAAATATCACAATCGGAAAAGAGCTTTTGAAATGGGGTAAAGGTTATGCTTACAGTGCTGTTAGTTTCTTTACGCGTCCGAAAAGCCCTCTTTATCCGGAAGATCTCAAACAGGGCTATGAACTTGTTCATTTAAAAACAATAGACACACTAAACGGCAGTATTAAAAACTATTCCCTTGATTTGATTTATATGCCTTCAAACGGCGCATTAAATTCCGATTTACAAAAATCACAAAATTGGGGTGCTAAGCTTTATATGCTTTATAAAGATATTGATATTGACTTTATGTTTGAAAAAAGTAATGTATATCCCGACAGATACGGGGCCGATTTTTCCTTTAATTTGATGACGGAACTTGAAATGCACGGGGAATATGGCTTTGATGAAAAAAGCGAAAATTCATACCTTTTAGGGTTTAAATACGCAAGCGGGTATGATTTCAGTGTTACGGGGGAATGGTATAAAGACTGGAATAAAAACAAGTTCGCATATACTAAAATCTCAAAAAAAGATTTTTATATTGACTATCTTACGGCTTATGTTACCGGAATAAGAAACTATACCCAAAATATGAATTCTCTGTTAATCGGAGGAAGCTACGATTTTAAAAACAATTTTGTTTTAACCGCGGAATATCTTACTTCTACCAAACAAAAACAGACTAAATTCTCTCTTAGCTACTATTTTTAATCTTCTTTTTGTTATAATCAAAACAAAAACGGAGAGCTGAATGATAAAAAATTATGACGAATATAAAAAAGCCGCTCAGACCCTTAAAAAATGGGCATATTATTATTATGTTTTGGATAACCCTTTAGTTACGGACGAGGAATACGACAAGCTTTACCATGAAGTTGAAGAGTATGAAAAAGCCCATCCTGAGGAAATTGATCCGTCATCACCTACACAAAGGGTCGGTGACGTTGTGCTGGAAGGCTTTGAAAAGGCAAAACATTTAAGCCGTATGTGGTCTATGGAGGATGTGTTTAACGAAAACGACTTTTTAGACTGGGTCTCAAGGGTCAAAAGAATACTCGGACACAGCGATTTCAGTTTTTATATCGAGCCAAAATTCGACGGGGCGAGTTTGAATCTGGTATATGAAAACGGCAGACTTATAAGAGCAGAAACGAGAGGTGACGGCGAAATAGGCGAAGATGTTACGCTAAATGCAAAAACAATCAATTCAATTCCCCTTGAAATTAAGGAAAAATCTCTTATCGAAATAAGGGGTGAGGTTGTTATTAAGAAAAAAGATTTTGACAAATTAAATGAAGAGAGAGTAAAAAAAGGCGAACCTACGTTTGCCAATCCGAGAAACGCCGCGGCGGGGAGCCTCAGACAGCTTGATCCTAAAATTACAGCAAGCAGACCGCTAATTTTTTATCCATGGGGTGTTGGTGTCAGTTCTTTAAGTTATGAAAAATACAGCGAACTTATGGATTACATATATTCTCTCGGGTTTAAAGAACCTCCTAAAAGAGGCGTATGTAAAGATATTCCTTGCGTTGAAAAAAAATATGAAGAGTTTGTGGAACTCAGGGATAATTTTGAAGTTATGCTTGACGGGATGGTTGTAAAAATAGATGAAATAAAATATCACGATATCTTAGGCTATACGCAAAAATATCCGAGATGGATGGTTGCATATAAGTTCCCGGCCGTTGAAAAAGAGACAATTATAGAAGATGTTGTCGTTCAGGTGGGAAGAACCGGGGTATTAACGCCTGTTGCAGTGCTGAAACCTGTTGAAATAGGCGGTGTTATAGTTGAGAGGGCGACCCTTCACAATTTTGACGAAATTGAGAGAATGGATATAAGAATAGGGGATCATGTAATAGTTATAAGAAGCGGGGATGTGATACCTAAAATTACGAAAGTTTTGTATCATAAAAGAAAAAATTTTATTGATTATTTTTTTAAAATCATTAATAATCGTAATTATAAAAATAAAAAATTAAGAGATATAAAAAAATTAATTAAAGAGAATAAAAAAGAGAATAAAATAAGAAAAATAGTAAGAATTTTAAATAATACAAGGAAATGGAATGACCTAGAATATATTAAAAAACTAGTGAATATGTTTAAAAGTTCTTTTAAGAAAATATATATTCAAAAGCTGATACCTCGCCCTACAAACTGTCCCGTATGCGGTGCGGAAGTGCTGGACGAGGGTGCGCTTATTAAGTGTCAGAATCTCTCATGTCCCGCGAGGGTTGTCAATACGATTATCTATTTTGCAAGCAAAAACTGCCTTGATATAGAGGGGCTCGGTGAAAGTGTGGCGAAATTGCTTTACGAACACGGACTTGTAAAAGATATTACGGATATATTTAAATTAAAAGTAGAAGATTTGGAAAAACTGCCCCTGTTTGCAAGGAAAAAAGCCCAAAACCTCGTAAACGCGATAAAAAGCAGAGTGGGGGTTGAGTGCTGGAGGTTTGTAAACGCGCTCGGAATTGAGCATATAGGGGAAGTGGCGAGTAAAAAAATATGTGAAAAATTCGGCGTGGAATTTTACAAACACGACCCTGAGGAATTTGAAGAAATAGAAGGTTTCGGGCCTGAAATGGTAAAATCCATTGCCGAATACGTAAGGGTTAACAGAGAAAAAATTGAAAAGCTCATTGAAATATTAAAACCTAAAAACCCTGAAAAAAAAGAGATTAAACAAACACCGTTTAGCGGTAAAACTATTGTACTTACAGGGACAATGAGCAAACCGAGAAGTGAAATTAAAAAAATCTTGGAAGATTTGGGTGCGAAAGTGACAAACAGCGTAAGTAAAAAAACGGATTTCGTAATTTACGGAGAAGATCCGGGAAGCAAATACGAAAAAGCCGAAAAACTGGGAGTTACTTTACTT
Source organism: Nautilia sp. (assembly GCF_053994455.1). Classification (NCBI taxonomy): domain Bacteria; kingdom Pseudomonadati; phylum Campylobacterota; class Epsilonproteobacteria; order Nautiliales; family Nautiliaceae; genus Nautilia; species Nautilia sp. Next base: position 3,117 of record NZ_JBMYAU010000038.1, read on the forward strand.
AAAGAAGATGAAATGTGGGAAATGATAGAGAGCTAATTTAAAAATACTATAAAAATTTGTTATAATTAAATAAAAAAAGGCTTTAAATGCAGGCTGTATTCGATATGTATATAGAAGAGTTTGACGATAAATTTTTTGAAATTTTAAAAACTAAATTTAAAAATGCAAAAATGAAAATAATTATTAAAGAGGATGAAACCGAATATTTGTTGAACAATGATGCAAACAAAGAGTTTTTGCTTAATTCTATAAAAGAACTTTCTGAAAATAAAATAGTGGAATTGAAAGATATTTGATGATAGTTTTTACGAAATCATGTTTTGAAAATTATCTTTATTGGGAACAGAATGATAAAAAAACATTTAAAAAGATAAACGCTCTTATTAAAGAATGTTTGAGAAGTCCTTTTGCAGGACGCGGTAAACCTGAACCGTTAAAAAACGAGCTTTCAGGTTTTTGGTCAAGACGGATAGACAGTGAACACAGATTGGTTTACAAATACGAAAATGAAGGATTATATATAATTTCTGTTAGATACCATTATAAAAAAGGAAAATAATGCCGACTAAAACGGTTGTTAAAGACGATGTTGAAATAATTATGCCCAAACTTTACAAAGTGATGCTTTTAAATGACGATTATACGACGTTTGATTTTGTTATAGAAGTTTTAAAAACCGTATTTCATAAAAATGAAGACGAGGCTGTCGCTCTTACGCTT
>NZ_JBMYAU010000039.1:0-8317 GCF_053994455.1 Nautilia sp.
AGCCACAAACTCGCCTTTTTCAATCTCAAGGTCAAGCCCTTCCAAAACCTTAACCTCAATTTCCCCCGTTTTATATGACTTATGGACGTTTTTAAGTTTCACCATTGCAAAGCCTTTTTGTTATAATTAAACAATTCTAACATAAACCCAATCTAAACAAGGACAAAAATGAAAAAATTTTTAATATTTATATCCGCCCTTTTTATAATCACTGGATGTACACAGGAGCAGCAAAACAAAATAGGAAGATCCATTCAAAACATAACCGGTGTTAACGGCGTTGTGGACATATACAGCGGCGGAAAGCTCGTTATGAGGTTTTTAAAAGTGGACAAACTGACTACGGCACACGGCACGGATGACAACAAACCGCGCCCTTACAGGTTCGCATACGGATATCTTGACAAAAATTTCAATTACAAAGTGGACCCGGATGAAAAGAAAAAACTCTATTTTGAAGTGACAAACTACGAAACCTACGTATTTTACGAAAATCCGGTGCAATGAAACGGATAATTTACATTCACGGATTCGGAAGCTGCGGACTTGGCAACAAAAGCAGAGCCATTAAAAACCATTTCGATATAAAAACATTAACACCCGACTTGCCCCCTTCTCCAAAAAATACACTTAATCTTCTTGCCGGTTTAATAACACCCCGTACAATTTTAATAGGAAGTTCGCTCGGCGGTTATTATGCCATATACCTTGCTGAAAAATTCTCACTTAAAGCCGTTTTGATAAACCCGTCGCTCAAACCCTATAAAACACTGAGAGATTACACCGGAACACAATACAGGTTTTGCGACAATAAAGCGTTCGAATGGAAAAAAGAGTATTTAAAAGAACTGAAAAAATATAAAATCAAACCGAAAAAGGGGAAATACCTTGTTCTTCTGCAAAGCGGCGACGAAGTTCTAAATTACAAAAAAACACTGAAAAAATTTAAAAACCGCTCCAATGCCAAAGTTATAGTCGAACAAGGCGGAAATCACAGATTTGAGAATATTAGCGATTATCTGTGTATGATCGAAAATTTCATAAACGCCTAACCCTTTTTTTGTCTTTCCTTACAAATTTTGAAAGAAACCTGCAGTATTCGCTGTAACAGACATTTAACCTCTCTTCAACATTATGGGTGTTTTCATATTGTAGTCTTAAATAGTCGTATCCGTTATACCTATACCACAAAATGCCGCTGTAAAAAAACTTTTTTTTGTTTAAAAACTCCGTTATTTCATTAATTTCTCTCGTATGCAAATTGATATCGGCATATACCATCTCCCCTTTTAGCTTTGCTTTTGTAAAAAAAGTTTTAAATCTTTTTTCAAAGTTTTTTACCTTTCCGTCAATTATTATTCCGGAAATTTTCAAAAGTCTGTTTTCCCACAATTCCAAAGAGTTTTTAATAACCCTGATATCGGTTTTCACAAGCTTAAAGCCCGCTTTTTTGTATCTTTCAATAATTAGTTTTTTGTATATTTCCGGTGCAAAAACCGCCCTTTTGCCGGTTTTGAATATTTTAAAACTTACAAGGGTTCCCGAGCGTTTTTCAAATTTTATATCTTTTTGTGCAACCCATGACGCCACTTCCCCGAGCTGCAGGGCGCTTTCCACCATTCCCTGTTTTAAATTAGCTTTTTGTGAAAACGGATGAAACATAATAGCCTCCCCGTATACCGCGTAAAGTCCCAAATTTTTAGCTCTTTTAATCAGATAATCAAACATTTTGTTCATAAGCCCCCTGCCTTTAAAATCCGGGTGAACGACAACGGCGCTAATTTCCCCATTATATACATCGTTTTTAGTAAGCAAAAACTGTCCGACAACCTTTCCTTCAACTTCGGCCACCACCGGATAATATTTTTTACTTTCACTCATTTTCACCCATGTGTCGGGGTCGTAAAAACTTTTTTTATAATAGGTGTAATCATAATTCGCCTTGAAAAGTTCCACAATATCGGAGGCGTCCCGAGGCTCAATATCCCTGATAACTGCGTCTATTTCCTCTTTTATGACGAAAAAAGGTGAAGATATGCCCGTATGTCCTTTCATTTGTATTCCTTAACGATATTTGCAAAAATTTTCGCCCCTATTATCAGACTCTCTTCGTCTATATCGAATCTTGGATGATGCTGAGGATAACAGGTCGATTTTGATTCATTACAGCATCCGAGCCTGAAAAAGGCGCCTTTTACAACTTTCAGGTAATTTGCAAAATCCTCCCCTCCCATTACAGGAAGCTTTAAATCAACCGGTTTTGCTACCTTTTTAGCAGCTCTAACAACCAAATCAACAATTCTGTCATGATTGATAAGCTCGGGATTTCCAAAATAGTATTTAAAATTGTATTTAGCGCCCATTGCCCTGCGTATTCCAGCAGTCGCCTCTTCCATCATCTCTTTTATACCCTGCCTTACGGCATCGTTAAGTGTTCTTACCGTTCCGCTGAGTTTTACGTGATCACATATAATGTTAGCCGCCTTTCCCCCTTCAATCGTTCCGAACGATATTACCGCGGGATGGAGAGGGTCTATTCTTCTGCTGACAATGTGATTTACGGAATCCACAACCATCGACGCGGTAAGTATAGCATCTACCCCTTCGTGCGGTCTCGCCCCGTGAGCGCTTTTTCCGAATATTTCAATTTCAAAGCTGTCGGCACTTGCCATCATTTCCCCGTATTTGTAACCTATTTCGCCGGTTTGAAGGTAGGGATACATATGAAGCCCGAAAATCGCATCAACATTATCCAAAACACCGTCGTTTATCAAATCCTCGCTCCCGCCCTCCATAACCTCTTCTTTGTGCTGGAAAATCCCCCTGATATTGACAGGCAGTTTGTTTTTGTGTCTCTGGCATGCGATTAAAAAACCGGTTAAAATAGCCGTATGTCCGTCATGCCCGCATGCGTGCATAATTCCTTTTTTTCTCGAAGCGTACGGAATGTGATTTTCTTCCGTAATAGGCAGCGCGTCCATATCGGCCCTGAAAGCAACCGTCGGAAGTTTTGCATCGACCCTTAAATCCACAACCATTCCCGCATAACCATTAAAAGTCCGGATATCCTTTATCCCTTCACTTTCCAAAATCCCCTTCACGTAATCACGGGTGAGATACTCTTCACCGGAGAGATCCGGATACATATGGATATGACGTCTTATTTCTATGATTTTATCTTTCAAATTTTCAATTTCGGATATAATTTTTTTCATAATAACCCCTTAAAGGAAATATATGCTTGAAGAAAAACTGAAATGGAACGAAAAATACAAAACCCTGACTTCCAAACCTCCAAGTGAACTACTTAAATTTATCCCTGTTGCCAAAAAAGATAAAAAAGCGCTTGATTTGGCAGGCGGACTCGGAAGAAACTCAGTCGAACTTTTCAACAAAGGTTACGACGTTACCCTTATAGACATAAGCGACGTTGCAATTTCCAAAATCAATCATCCCAAAATCAAAAAAATAAACCTTGACCTTGATACTTATATTATACCACAAAATGAGTTTGATGTAATCATAATGATTAAATATTTCAATTTAGAAACACTCAAGCAAATACCAAAAGCACTGAAAAAGCACGGGTTTTTTATATTTGAAACAATTTCCAAATATCCCATAGGCAACGAAGAGTTTTTTGAAATTTTCAAAGATTTTGAAATTATATATTTCACCCAAAAACCTTTCAGGTTTGTCGGAAAGAAAAATAACGATGTCTGAATTACAATTTTTCCCATTCGTTATAATATAATTCCAAAAATCATAAAGGATTAAAATGAACGTTATAGATCTTTTTAAAAAACTTCTGAGTTTTAAATCCGTAACGCCTGATGACGACGGCGGTATGGAATTTATAAAAGAGTATTTAAACTGTTTTAAAATAATAGAAAGTGAAAAAGAAGGGGTTAAAAATCTTTTTATTTATAAAAAATTCGGCGAGGGGGATCATTTATGCTTCGGAGGACACATTGACGTTGTGCCTCCGGGTGAGGGATGGGAGAGCGATCCGTTTACACCAACGGAAAAAGACGGATTCATATACGCAAGGGGAGCCCAAGATATGAAAAGCGGGCTTGCCGCATTCCTGTGGGCTATGAAAAACGCTAAAAATTTCAAAGGAACCTTAAGCGCACTTATTACGAGCGACGAAGAGGGAGATGCGGTATGGGGGACAAAATACATACTTGAAATTTTAAAAGAAAAAAACCTGATTCCCGATTATGCAATAGTGGCCGAGCCTACATGCGAAAAAGTTTTCGGGGATGCGATTAAAATCGGAAGACGGGGCTCAATCAACGGTGTGCTTAAAAAAATAGGCCTCCAGGGACATGCGGCATACCCTGAAAAATCGATTAACCCGATACACAAAGTCGCTCAGGTACTGCATAAAATAGCGGGTGTGGATTTAGACAATGGTGACGAGTTTTTTGCACCGAGCAAATTTGTGGTAACGGACATAAGAGCCGGAATGGAAGTTACAAACGTAACGCCGGGTGAGCTTAAAATGATGTTTAACGTAAGAAACAACACACATACCGACAAGAAAAAAATAGAAGAGTTTATACACCGCTATTTTAAAGACATGAACTATACGCTTGAGCTTAAACAAAGCGCCGAACCTTTTATTACCAATCCTGATACAAAGGTGGTAAAAGCTTTGGACAAAGCAATAAAAAAAGAAACGGGCGTTACCCCCAAACACTCAACCGCAGGCGGAACGAGCGATGCAAGGTTTTTTGCAAAATACGGGGTTAAAGTAGTTGAATTCGGTGTAAAAAACGACACCATTCATGCACCGAATGAGCGCACAACGCCTGAAGAGGTTATAAAACTTGCCGATATATTCAAAGACGTAATTGAGGAGTGGAAATAACAAAATGTTATTTTAAGAGAAATTTAATTTTTCAGGTGTTATAATTAAAGAAAAAAGGCGAGGGTTTGAGAAAAGTTTATGAACTTAAAAAAGGTATGCGTATTTTAGCGGATGATGAAATACTTGAATTTGAAGAAATAAGAGGAGATAAGGCCATTTTTTATAACAGCTGGGGTATTGAAATCGAATACCCGGATTATCTTGATATAGACGAAATAGGCGTTTTAGTCACATCTGAAAATGTAAAAGAGAGGCACTCCCTCTCAACGCCTTCTTTATTTTAATTCCACTTTTACAATTTCACCGAATTTAAGCCCGTCTCCTACAAGCTCCGCTTTATAACTCGTTACATACCGGGTGTCGGGGACATTCCAGATTTTATATATTTTAAAGTTGCTTTTTTTGCCGTTTATGTAAACTTTTTTATTTTTTACACCGTCGATTTCATCAATCGGTATATAAATATCAAGCTTTTGTTTCGATGTGTCATAAACGTCTGCTATCAACATCCCCGGTGCCACATAATCGCCCCTGTTTACATAAATTTTATAAACATAACCGCTTACTTTAATATTTTTCTTTGAAACAGTGTCTTTTAATTTTTCAATATTCGCTTCCGTGGAATTCAGCTGGGAGAGTAATGTCAAAAGTTGATTTTTTGCGGCTGTATAGTCGTAAAATTTCATATCTTTTTCGCTTTGTGATTTCGTTTTTAAATTTTTGTACTTTTCATAAATATCCTTTTTTCTTTTTACAATTGCCCGCTGATTTTTTATCTCTTCATTTAAAATCTTCACCTGTGCTTGCAGGTTTTTCAAATCTATAAGGTTTTGTCTGTCGTCTATTTTTACAATTTCCCTGTTTTTAACGTTTTTAGCCTCAAGATCTTTAAATGCTTTTACAACCTCCCCTCCGACGGAAGATTTGATTTTATATATTTCAAACGGTTCCACTTTTGCCTCGTATGCAAATAAAAAAACCATACTTAACGTAAAAATTATAATTTTTTTCATCTTACTCCTTTATTTTCATTTTATCGATTACCGTTTAACCCGCTTAACACAACTTAAAAAACTACACCGCTTCGGCTATTTTTTCATACTCTTCACTTTCACCTTTTATAAACGCCTGAACAATCGGGTTTTGTGAGTTTTTAAATTTATCAACGCTTCCGTATTCTATTATAACCCCGTTATACAGCATTGCTACATAATCGGCACTTTTGAATGTTTCTTTCAGATCATGTGAAATAACAACGCTTGTCATTTTATAATCCCTTGTGAGGTGTTCTATCATTTTTGTTATTTTATCGCTTATAATCGGATCAAGCCCGCTTGTGGGCTCGTCATATAATACATATTTAGGTTTGAGTATTATAGCCCTTGCCGTCGCCGCCCTTTTTCTCATACCGCCGCTCAGTTCATGAGGGAAAAGTTTAGCCACCCTTTTTGCATCGAGTCCGACCATTTCGAGCGTCTCGTAAACTCTTTTTTCAATCTCTTTTTTTGAAAGTTTCGTATGTTCCCTTAACGGAAAAGATACGTTTTCAAATATGTTCATACTGTCAAAAAGCGCGCCTTCCTGAAAAGTAAAACCTATTTTTTTTCTTATTTCATAAAGGGTTTTTATATCGGCTTTCCCGACATCGACACCGTCTACCAGCACTTCGCCGGCCGTGGGTTTAAGCAGCCCCACAATATGTTTGATTATCGTGGATTTCCCCTGTCCCGAAAGTCCTAAAATATAAGTGACTTTATGATCCTCTATTTTTAAATTAACATCTTTTAACACAACTTTTTTGCCGAAGACTTTTTTTAAATGCCTGATTTCTATCATCCGAAACCTTATTAATAATTTTAACCATTTTATCAAAATTATGGTATAATATATAAGGATTTATACAAAATTCTTGTGAAGAAAAAATTAATAATCTTCACAAAGGGAAAAAATGGAGGTAAACGCCTATTATCCTTTAACATATCTGCCGAGTGTTTTTAATACCGCACCGGTGACTTTTAATCCCGAATATATAAACAATTTGATTGCATTAAGAATTACGGATTATTTTTCACCTACGCAGTTTGCGACAAATCCCCTTTTTGCGAATGTAGATACGTTTAATCAGAATGTCGGAATACTACAGACAGCTGTAAATTCACTTGAAAAAATTTTAACCCTTACGGACACTTTGAAAGAAATTAACGATCCGACACAGGAAATAATTGACGAATACACCAAAGAAATAAACGATATTTTGCAAAACACCACTTTTAACAATCTCAACGTTTTTAATCAAACACTGGAAATAAACGGAGAACAGATAAATTTAAACGTTCCGTTATTCGACCCTAACACCCAGACGATAGAGGAATATACAAAACTTATTTCCGAAAAATATGATTCATTATTTAAAATTTTGCAAAACATCAACTTTACGCTGCCTTATGAAACATCATTCAATCCATACAATATTTACTTTCCAACATATACTTCTCAAGTATTTAACTATTCTTCGATAACACCTCAAACCCTTGAATTATTACTTCTATAAACTTAACTTATTTTTTAAACAATTGTAATAAATATGTAATTTTTTAGCTATAATAAATGTTGAAATATCAACGAAGGAGAAGAAAATGAAAAAGCTGTTTGCATTTTTCGTAATTTTAGGTATGTTTTTAACGTCCGCAAGCGCCGATTTGCTTAAAGACGTACAAAACCGCGGTGTTTTAAAAGCCGGTGTCAAATATGACTTTCCGCCGTTCGGGTATGTAAACTCGAAAGGTCAGGTTGTCGGGTTTGACATCGACTTAATCAAATACATTGCAAAAAAATTGGGTGTTAAACCTCAGTTTACACAGGTTACTTCAAAAACAAGAATTCCGATGGTTCAAAGCGGTACTATCGATATAGCGGCCGCAAGTATGACTCACAAGGTTAAAAGAGACTTGCCGATAGACTTTACTATCAGTTACTATTTTGACGGTCAGTCAATTTTGGCAAGAAAAGACTGCAAAGCAAAAAGCTATAAAGATTTCGCAGGTAAAAGAGTCGGTGTCATTCAGGGCGCTACAAGCGGGGACAACTTCAAAAGAGTGTGTCCGAAAGTAAAACTCGTTTATTTTCAGGAATATCCTCAGGCTGTCATGGCTCTTAAAAGAGGGAAAATCGATGCCGTTTCAACAGATTACACATGGTGCGCAACCCAGGCTAAAAATTCTCACGGACAGTTCAAAGTTATAGGTAAACCTTTCACATTCGAACCTTACGGTATGGGTGTAAGGGAAAACGAATCCAACTTCAGAGATGCCGTAAACTTCGCAATTCAGGATGCCGTAAGAGACGGAACTTATCAAAGACTTTACAAAAAATGGTTCGGAACCGAGCCTAACAGACTTCCTGAAGTTTGGCCTAAATAATCATCTCCCCTTTTCGGGGAAA
>NZ_JBMYAU010000040.1:0-12540 GCF_053994455.1 Nautilia sp.
TTCGCATTTTAAAAACACCGGCTACATATTCACTCCGGACGAATATCAAAAAGTATTCTGTCAAGAAGCGAAAAAAGCAAAAGTAATAATAAAAGACTGCAACAAAATCGCCTCTTATCTTAAAAAATTGGATAAAAAATATCAGCTGATAGCAAAAAACTACAATATAAAAAACCTTGACGAGTTTGTTTTGTTTTTAATAAACTATTTAAACAGGGAAGACGCCTCAAAAGAAAAGGAAAACCTTGAAAACCTGTTTATATATACAAAAAGGGCCCTCGACGTTTTAGCGATTTTACCGATTGTAAGAAGCAAATACATAGCAATCAGACATCTTGATTTTATAAAGCCTTATATGGACAAAGACGAATACGACAAGTTGAGAATGGAATGGTTCGATTTTATAAGCGAATTCGATTCGTCGGTGGTGAAAAAAGGGGCTATGGTTGCCGGCATAAAAAGCGAAGACGCCCTGGAGGTTATAGACGCCCTTGTCAAAAAATTCGAAGAAAACCCTGAACTCGAATATCTCGTGGACTCTTTAATCTACACCCTTACCCCGAGTTACGCCCCTTTTATGAGCAATGAAATCGCTATTCTGAAAAAACAGCTAAAAGAAAACAGCTCTTTTATTTTAAGCAAAGCGTTTGCGGAAGATCTGAAAATACTCACAACAAAAAGAATCAGACTTGACAAAGAAGAACTTAAAAGAAAATTAAAAGACCTCGATCAGATTGCCGAAAGACTGTCAATTAAAATTCTGAGGATACTCGAAAAAACAGACGGCTCATCACAGGAAATAAAAAACATTACTTTAGAGCTTCAGAACTGGAGAAAAGAAGGCGAGGATTTTGAAACAGTAAAAGAAAAGCTGCTTACAATCGCAACATCAATAGACAAGGAATTAAGCCATTTTTCCGAAGAAATGAAAAAAGAAGACGAGGAAATCGTAAAACTTAGACACAAGGTACATTTTCTCGAAGGAAAATTAAAAGAACTTTCAAAAGAGGTCAAAACGGACTTTTTAACCAACATAGCAAATAAAAAAGCGGTAATGGACGAGCTTAAGAAACAGGAATCCGTATATAAAAGATTCGGTACGGTATATTCGATTGTTTTTTTCGATATAGACCATTTTAAAAACATTAACGACACATACGGACACGACGCAGGCGACGTCATACTCAAATCCCTCGGACTGCTGTTTAAAAGGTACGCCAGGGATATCGATATGATAGGACGTTTCGGAGGCGAGGAGTTTGTGGCGATTCTGCCGAACACCGAAAAAGAAGGTGCGTATAAATTCGCCGAAAAATTAAGAGAAATTATTCAAAAAACAAAATTTATGTATAAAAACACCAGAATAAACGTAACGGTTTCAGGCGGAGTGGCCGACAGAAACGAAACGAATTCAAGCGAAGAAACGTTAAAACTTGCCGATAAAAGGCTCTATCTTGCAAAAAGAAGCGGCAGGAACAAAATCTGCGCCGATGAGAAATGCTCTTAATAACGGAGAATTGAAAATTGAAAATTGAAAATAAAAAATATGATGTTTTTGAATTTTTAAACCGAAAACCCCTTTTTTATAAAAAAATAGACTTAAAAAGAATGCCGAACGCCTACAACCTCATCAAAGACAAAATAAAAATTCCTCCCGTCATACATATTATCGGAACAAACGGGAAAGGCTCGACCGGCAGGTTTTTAGCACACACACTTTTTAAAAGAGGATTCAATGTAGGACATTACACATCGCCTCATATAATGAAATTCAACGAACGGATCTGGATTAACGGCAAATGCATAAGCGACGAAAAACTTGAAAAATCACACCTGAGACTACAGTCTCTGCTTCCGAATGAAGTATCCGAATCGTTAAGTTATTTCGAATACACCACCCTGCTTGCGGCTTTGGCTTTTGAAGGACTCGATTTTGTAATAATGGAAGCGGGGCTCGGGGGCGAATTTGACGCCACAAACGTGTTTAATAAAAAAATTTCATTAATCACCACAGTAGACTACGACCATCAGGCGTTTTTGGGAAACACCATAGAAGAGATAGCGACCACAAAGCTGAATTCGATTGAAAACGAGGCGATAATCGGGAAACAAATACATAATAAATTGAGAATGGAGAATGGAAAATGGAAAATTACAGATTTTGCAAAGAAAATTAAGCCGAACTCTAAAATTTACCATTATTTAAACTTTTTTGAAAAAGACGAAATTAATAATTTAAAAAAAGAGTTTAAATTCGCCCCTTTTTTGTTTGACAATTATCTGCTTGCAATGAGCTTTTTGAAAAAAGAAAATATCCCTTTCAGCATAAAAGACCTAAACGGCCTCACTCTTCCCGGGAGAATGCAGGAAATCGAAAAAGATCTATGGCTTGACGTGGGACACAACCCCCTTGCGGCGAGGGCTGTTGTAAACTCGCTTCCCAAAAAAGTAAATCTGGTGTACAACACATATTCCGATAAAGACTATAAAGAAATATTAAGCATTCTAAAACCGAAAATTAATAAACTTTACCTTATAAAAGCGGACAACGAAAGAATGGAAAAGCCTGAAAAAATCAGAAAAACGGCAAAAGAACTCGGAATTGAAACGGAAGAGTTTAAAGAGATCAAAAAGCCCATGCTTGTCTTCGGAAGTTTCAGCGTGGCCGAGGAGTTTTTAAAGTGGAAAAAATCAAAAAAATTGCAAAAATCCTAAAAGAATACAACCCGAAAGCCCTGTATCTTTTCGGTTCGCGTGCAAGAGGGGACAATTTAGAAACTTCCGGCATAGACATTGCCATGGATATCGATTTGAATTTTAGGAAAAAAAGAAAATTAAAAGAAAAAGTAGACAAAGCCGCCGGGCTTTACAGCGTGGATTTGGTTTTTTTTGATGAAATGAGTGATGAATTTAAAGAAAAATCTTAAAAGAAGGAATAAAATTATGACGAAATCCGAAGCACTTTTTGAGAAGATTAAAAATATATATTTAGATTATCTTAAAAATCTTGATTTAAAGGTTTAAATTGCAGGCGAAAGTGTATGAATATTTAAAAAAAGAAAAATCAAGCATAGTAACCCCAAACTTAAAAGAAGCCAATTTATCGGGCGAAGTTTTTAAATACCTGAATATTCCGTATGTCGTTTTTCCAGATTTCAGGGCGGCACTCGGGGATGATTTAAGAAGCTTCAGAAATGAGATATTCGAGCTTAATAACGCTCTTTTTAAATATTACAACGAAAAACCGTTTTTCATTTCCCCTTACACCACAATACTGAAAAAACTGCCCCACAAAAGATATTTTAAGTCAATCAAAATGGAATTCGGCGATGATATTGATTTGAATGCGTTAAAAGAAAAACTGATTTTGTGGGGATACGAGCACGTGGACATAGTAAGCGAAAAAGGGGAAGTCAGTTTCAGGGGGGACATATTCGACATATGGCCCATAAACCTTGAAAAACCCGTAAGGGTTTCGCTTTTTGACACCGAAGTGGAAAGTATCAGAACATTTGAAGAAACAAGCCAGAAAAGCATTGAAGAGATAGAGTCTTTTACAATAATCCCGGCGATTGCGGCACTTGAAAAAGAAGAATACGACCAAATCTTAGAAAAAATAAATTCAAGCGAATTTTCGGCCTTTTACAAAGACTTTTATTCTTTGGGATTCTGGTATTTGGATAGAGAGTATTTAAGCGGTTTTGCACTTTTAAACGACTTAACCCAGGAAATAGCGGAATATAAAGAGTTTCATAAAGAGTTCAATCCCGAAATCGAAAAAGCGCCTGTTATTCCAAACGGCAAATGTAAAGATTTGAATGTAAAAAACATTAAAGAATTTTTAAACTTTCACAAAAATTCACACATAGAAATCATCGCCAAAAACGAAGTTTTGTTAAAAGAAGCGGGAATTTTAGAAGAGGTAAAATTAAGAGCGCCCCTTATAAAACATATAAAAAGCGGCGCCCATGTAAACATACAGTGTCCCGACAAATACATAATCTCCCTAAACCCGCCCGAATTTGAAAAAAGAAAAAAAACGAACCTTGTTTTGGATGAGATTAAAAAAGGCGATTTCGTAGTACACGAAGCCCACGGTATCGGTAAGTTCAACGGGCTTAAAAAAGTGGAAATCCTCGGCAAAATCGGAGAATACGCCGAGGTTTTTTACGCAAACGACGACAAACTGCTGCTGCCAGTTGAGAACCTGAACTTAATAGAAAAATACATTGCCCCGGGAGGCGTAATACCTGCACTTGACAAATTAGGTAAAGGTTCGTTTGCCAAAAAACGTGAAAAGATAAAAGAAAAAATCCTTTCAATGGCGGCGGATATTATCAAACTTCAGGCCGAACGTCAGTTAATAGAGCCTATTGCGCTGAATTTCGAAGACGTTAAAGAATTTATTCAAAAAGCCCCCTTTGTGCATACGCCGGATCAGAAAAAAGCAATTAACGACATACTTGAAGATTTCAAAAGCAAAATAATGGACAGGCTTCTCAGCGGGGATGTCGGGTTCGGTAAAACGGAAGTGGCGATGGTGGCGAGTTTCGTTGTTGCAAACTCGGGCTATCAGGTCGCCGTAATCGCTCCCACCACAATACTTGTAAACCAACATTTTGAGAGCTTTAAGGAAAGATTCAAAGACACGGATATAAAAATAGCCAAACTCGACAGATTCACTTCAGCCAAAGAAAAAAAGGAGATTATAGAAAAAATTAAAACCGGCGAAACAGACATAATCATATCAACCCATGCGGGACTGAACGTCAAATATAAAAATTTAGGACTCGTAATAATAGACGAAGAGCACAAATTCGGTGTAAAACAAAAAGAGAAACTAAAAGAAATCTCAAAAAACGTACACACCTTGTATATGTCCGCAACCCCCATTCCGAGAACGCTTAATATGGCACTTTCCCATGTCAAGTCCATCTCAACGCTCGAAACAGCGCCCAAAGGCAAACAGTCCACCAAAACGTTTGTAAAAGAATGGAGCGAAAACCTTATAAAAGAGGTTATTTTAAGGGAAATAAGAAGAGGCGGTCAGATTTTTTACATTTACAACAACATAGCCTACATCGAACAAAAGAAAAAAGAGATTCAAAACATCCTTCCGAATTTAAGAATTTTGGTACTGCATGCAAAACTAACCCCGGCACAGATAGAAAAAGGGCTTGTCGATTTTATAGCCGGAAAATACGATTTAGCACTTACAACCACAATCGTAGAAAGCGGAATACATATACCGAATGTCAATACGGTAATAGTGGAAAACGCCGATAAATTCGGAATTGCGGATCTTCATCAGATAAGAGGGAGGGTCGGACGCGGCAAACACGAGGGATACGCATACTTTTTGGTAAAAAACAAAGACGAACTAAGTGTTGACGCCAAAAAAAGACTACTCGCCCTTGAAGAAAACTCATTCCTCGGAAGCGGTCAGGTGCTTGCTATGAGGGACCTTGAAATCAGAGGGGGCGGAAACATACTTGGAGCCGAACAGTCCGGGCAGATAAAAGGCATCGGGTATTCGATGTATGTAAAAATGCTTGAAGACGCGCTTAAAGAGCTCAGCGGCAAAAAGGTAAAAGAGGACGAAGTCGAGGTTAAACTTAACATCAACGCATATATTTCGGATGAGGTTGTCAAAGAAGACAGATTAAGGCTTGATCTTTATAAGAGACTCTCAATGTGCAAAACCCTTAAAGATGTATACGAAATAGAAAAAGAGCTTATAGACAGGTTCGGAAAACTCGACAAACCTACCCAAAACTTTATAGAAAAGATAAAAATAAAAGTTCTGGCATCCGAAAAAGGTTTAAAATCCGTTTCAAACTACGGGCAAAACATCACCTTTATCCGTAATGACGGCAAAAAGGAATTTTTCAAAGCGGAAGCGAAAGACGACGACATCATACTGCAGGAGATATTAAAAAAACTTCAAAATTGACGATTCCTTATAAAAAGGACTGAAAATGTATGCCGCCGCGGTAATAATACTTGCCGTTTTATACGGTGTTTATACCTACAATTCGCTTGTAAAACTTAAAGAAACCGTAAAAAGCGCATGGAGCGATATAGAGGTACAGCTGAAAAAAAGGTTCAACCTCATCCCCGCTCTGGTAAAAACTGTAAACAACTATACAAAATACGAATCCGAAACATTAAAAGAGATAACCCGTTTAAGAAACGCGTTTGAAAAAGGAAATGAAGAAGAAAAAATAAAAATCTCCCAAAAACTAACCGACGAGTTAAACACTCTCTTAGCCCTCGCCGAATCGTATCCGCTATTAAAAGCCGATACACTGTTCAGTAAACTCCAAAACGAACTCTCCTTAACCGAAAACGACATAGAAAAAGCGAGAAGATACTACAACGCCTCGGTAAAGGAATACAATTCGAAAACAGCCTCTTTTCCTGATATGATAATTGCAAAATATTTCGGGTTTAAACCATACCCTTATTTCAAAACCGATAACAAAGTATATAAACCCCCTAAGGTGGGATAATGAAAAAATTAACCGCTGTTTTTTTAATGTTTGTATGCTTTTTGTTTGCGGATGAAATAAAAAATTACAATATTGAAATAAAAATAGGCGAACGTCAAACGTCTTTCAAATATGATTTCGATTATAAAATAGAGAGCTGCTGCATATCCTTTTATTCATACAGAAAAGATCTGGAAAATTTAAAAATAGAAGGCAAAGTAAGGGAATACAAAAAATACGACCTTAAAAAATTTTTAGGAATAGAAATACAAAACAGAAAACCGGGATGGTATCATTACACAATATCTTACACGTTAAAAAATAAAAATTTTTATTTTCCCCTCATTCAGTGGACGCACCCGGTTAAAAACCTAACCATTAAAATCGATTCCGGCATAGGACGAAAAATCATAATACAGACCCCCTCATTCTTCCGGACATTTGCCGCCGGAAATATTAAAAAGCATTTTGATTATCTGCCTAAAAACAGCTATATGTTAATTACCCTGAACAATTCCCACAAAACACCCGCTGACAAAAGAGAAAAAATAGACAGATACGTAGTAAGCGTAAAAATCTCCCCTAACGGGGATTTGGACGTTACAGAACTTATTTATTACGATTTCGGTTCTAAAAAACACGGAATCTACAGATACATACCGCAAAAAGACAATATCATCAAAATCCTCGACGTTAAAATGGACAATCGCGACGTACACTCCTTATATAAATTCAAAAACAACACCTTCTTTTTAAAAATAGGCGATAAAAACAGACTTATATCCGGCAAACACCTTTATACGATAAAATACAAAATCACACATACGGTAAATTCCTATGACAATAACAGTAATTTCATATCTTTTAACGCAATAGGCTCCGGATGGGATGTCGATATATACGACATAAAAATTTTATACACTCTTGCGGCAAATCTTAATAATTATAAAATCCGAACATTTCCCCCCGTAAATATGAAAAGGGTTGCCGAAAACAAAATTCTGTTTACATATCCCCACCTTCCGCCTTACAACGGAATAAAAATAAACCTGATTTTCGACAAAAACGTTATAAAAGAAAACACCCTCGGCTCCGAAATAAAATATTTTATTCCCCTTTTTATAATTTTCGTCGTCTGGCTTTTTTATTTTTACAAAAAATATTTTGCAAAGAACCTTACGGTTTCCCCTCAGTATTACCCGCCTAAATTAAACGTTTTAAAAACCGGGCTTATTCTCGACAGCTGGGTGGACGGAAAAGACATAACCGCAGCCGTGCTGCAGCTTGCTCAAAAAAAATATCTTCAAATTCAGGCCGAAGACAACTTTTTATATAAAAAATTCATCTTCAAAAAATTAAAAGAGTGCAAAGGTTGCGAATATGAAATGAAACTGCTTTTTGATTTCTTATTCAAAAATTCGGATATTTTCACTCTACCCTCTAAAAACGTCAGGTTTGATTCGGTAATGGAAAAAATAGAAAAACATCTTTATTCCTGGGCGGAAAAAGAAAACTATTTCAGCAAGGATGTGGAAAAAGAAAGATTTAAACTGATCTTCAAACTTTCGCTCATTATACTGCCCTTTCACCTGTATGCGACATACCAGGCGTATGTGAGCACGGGGGTTTTCGGAGGTATGTTCGGAATTTTTACTTATGTATTTTTTTTAATTATGGCGGCTAAACTGAACAGATACACAAACAGCAGAGTTTCGGTTTTCGTATTTATATTCGTATTTGTTTTTTTTCTTTTCGGACTTTATCTGACAGCCGGTTATTTTCTGATAATCAATTTAACCGTAGCCGCCCTTTTTCTTCTTTTGCTTTTGGATTACAAAATAGGTTTCTACACTCTTAAAGGATTAAAAACGAAACAGTACATTTTAGGTTTTAAAGAATTTGTAAAAAAAGTCGAAAAAGACAAAATCAACACCCTTTTAAAAGAAAATCCTCATTACCTCGACGAAACACTGCCTTACGCCGTTATTTTCGGATACGTAAAAAAATGGGAGGATTTTTACAATCAGTTTAATTTAACTTACCCCGGATACGGGGGAAATGTTTCACCGTCACATTTCACCTCGTCTTTTTCGTCATACGGTTCGGGTTCGAGCTCTTCTTCGGGAAGCGGAGGCGGAGGGGGAGGAAGCTGGTAAATTTGTAAAATTTATAAAAATTTATTTTTTATGGTATAATTTCATCCCCCCCTTTTTCAGAATTATAAAATGGAGAGATGGCCGAGTGGTTGAAGGCGCACGCCTGGAACGCGTGTGTGGGTTAACGCCCACCGAGGGTTCGAATCCCTCTCTCTCCGCCACAACTAACAAACTCCCGAAATTCAGGCATTTTTAACAATCAAATCCAAACAGTGTCATCTGTTTAGTGGGATTTTAACTGACAGTATGACTGTATTTTTTCCCATTATTTCTTTAATATCGGTTTTGAGTGCAGCATTCAAGACAAGGATTTTTTATAGTTACATGTATTCGGTTCATCCGTTATGTATGATTTTTTCAATTTTTATGTCGGTGCCGAATATTTCCCTTACTTTATTGACCACTTCTTCGGATTTATCTTTTAAAACAGAAGGCACAGATTTCTTTTCTTTTTCTACAGATAAAACCGATTCATTTTTTTTTTCGCACCTTACAGGCTCTATTTTCGTTCCGATACCGAATATTTCATTTATGAGAGGTCTTATAACAGGGGAGAAAAATCTTTTAAAAAGTTCTTTACATTCCGTATCGGGACAGCTTTCCCACGTTAAAACACCTTTTTCAAAAGAGATGAATTTAACGCTTGTTTCGAAACATACACCCAAATCAATATCTTTTTCTTTGATTTTTTTTATCAGTTTTTTAAACAGTTCTTCGGGATTTAAAGTTTTTTTTACATTCATTTCAGGATTATAGTTATTTATATTTATACTTTTTTCAAGATTCATTATCAGCTCGTCGATTTTATGAGGTTTTGTCGCCTCTACCATCCTGAAAAACATTAAACTCAATAAAAATTCATTGTCGGTATTGAGTTTCACAAGTTCCTTTATATCGGAGATTATGTTAAAAAACCTTTGAACCGTAATTAAAGGCAGGCTTCCTTCAAAAAGGGCCTCTTTTAAAAAAAAGATGATTTCATCCGTTACGGATTCTATATCGTAATCTTTGATTTTCATTATCATATTTTTAATTTCTTTTTTATCTCCCGATTTTATACTTTCAAAAATTCTGTTAATTATTTCGGGATTTACCACGCCCAACATTTCAACGACACTGTCAAGATCAATTTTGCCTTTTGAAAATGCGATTGCCTGATCAAGAAGCGTTAACGAATCACGAACGGAACCTTTAGCCGATTTTATAAGAAGTCTCAACGCTTCTTCTTCAAAAGCCGTATTCTCATTTACAAGAATCTTGATAAGATAATTATGAATCACATTATCCTGTATTTTATTAAACCTGAAATGCTGCACCCTGCTTAAAATTGTTGCGGGAAGTTTTAAAGGATCTGTCGTTGCCATAATAAATTTTACATATTCGGGCGGTTCTTCAAGGGTTTTAAGTAGGGCGTTAAAAGCTTCGTTTGTAAGCATATGAACTTCATCTATAATAAATATTTTATATTTTCCCACACTCGGCTTATATTTGGTATGTTCTATCAATTCCCTAATATCTTCAATTTTACGGTTGCTTGCGGCATCCATTTCTATTATGTCTATATGGCGGTTTTCATTCGCCATTACACAGTTTTCGCACTTCTCACACGGATTTGACGTAGGTCCGTTATCACACTGGAGCGCTTTGGCGAAAATTCTAGCCGTCGTCGTTTTTCCCGCTCCCCTTAAACCCGAAAAAAGATACGCATGAGCCACCCTTTTTCTGTCCAGGGAATTTACAAGTGTTTTGACAATCGCATCCTGACCTATTATTTCTTCAAAACGTTTCGGTCTGTATTTTAATGCTAATACCAACAACAAGCCTTTGGATTAATTTTTTCCGGACAAAATAGCTTCTACAATAGCATAAGCGACACTGTCTTTGTTTTCTAAAAAATCGTTGCTGAGCATTTCGTCATTAAATTCAAATTCGAAAAAGGATTGATTATTTACAAATTCCTGAAGATCAAAATTATTATTGATAAGAAAAAATTTATTTACCAAACTTCTTATATCGTCACTGACTTCTTCTCTTTCCAATAAATTTTTCAAATACTGAATCTCTTTATTGGTATTGGTTTTTAAGAGTTTACTAATAAAATTATATTTATCCTTATTGCACCAAATCATATTTTTTTTATAATCCTTTTAACGAAATATTCATAATAATTATATCCCGATATGGCTATATTGTCAATTGAATGGTATGCTAAAAAATTTTTAAACCCCCAAATATGTTAAATTCCGCACCTGATTATATAATGTGTATTCGAACGGAAATAAATTTTTCCTTTTAATTACAAACATTAAAAATATATTAAACCATTAAACAAACTTATTTTAAATTAAAACAACTTATTGAAAATAAGATTAAAATTTCACCGGGCAGTTATAAAAAAAGCTTATTGAGATTATTGATAATATAGTGCTGGTAGTGAGGGGGAGACTTGAACTCACTCACTCTATATTTTTATTGGTTTTCATTCGTTTTCATATATCCCTGAATTACGGGATTTTTGATTTTTACTTTTTGAGATGATATACTTTTAATATCGTTTTATGTCGTTTATCAGGGGACACCCAAAGGGACACCCTTTTGAGAAAGAGACTAAACGGAGACTAAAACTTCCACACTAAAAGGATTGAAAATGGCTATCAAAATCAGTGATTATGAAGACATCGGACTACCAAATATTAAAAGACATAAAAAAAATAAACTAAAATTTCTAATACAATTCAAACAAAACGGCAAAAAAGTCAGAAAAGTTATAACACTTAAAAAAAGACCCAATTGGACGCTAAGAGAATATAAAAAAGAGCTTATGAGAATACTTGCCGAACTCAAAAACGACGTAGAGGCTGGGTATAAACAAAACGAAAATATGAAAGTGGATGAACTTTTTGAGCTTTTTATGCAAAACAACCCGACAAGTGAAAGCTGGGATAAAAAAAGAAGGGAAATATATAAAAGATACGCAAAGGATGAAATCGGCTCTAAAAGACTAAAAGACGTCAAACCTTTGCATATCGGGAAAATTATATCAAAAATGAGAGATAAAGGCTTATCAGCTAATACCCAAAACAAAGTGCTGGTTATTTTACGCCCAATGTTTGAATTTGCAATTCACAATAAGCTCATAAAAGAAAATCCGGCAAAAGAGATACACATTAAGCAAAAAGACACCAAAAAGATTGTAATAAACGCACAGGAGAAACTAAAAAAAATATATCAGGGTATTATGGAACTGTATGCCGACGACCCTTATTACAGGGCATTTTTCCTTTTTGCACTCAGCGGCAGAAGAAAAAGCGAAATACTTACTCTTAGATGGGAAAATATCGATTTTGAAAATAATTACTATTGGATAGCGGACGCAAAGCCGAATGAAAATCAACGATACGACCTGCCGCCTTTAATCAAAGAGGCTCTGCTTGAGCTTGGAAGAAAAAACAGAGGCTGGGTATTTTTCAGCTTTAAAAATCCCGCCGAACATTTAAAAAAACCGGACAGACAGATAGACAGGCTGAAAAAGTATCTTAATATGCCTGAATTTCATATGCACTACTGCCGCCATATATTAGCCTCAGCCTTAATCGAAAAAGGAATACCTACTTCAATCGTCAGCGGGGTATTGGGGCATAAAAACGCAACGACTATCAACAGGTATGTGAGTATCAATTATCACTCTTCCACCCAGCAGGCAAATCAGGAAATGCTGGAGATAATAAAGCCGAAATAAGCCTCTTTTTTCTTTTAGGTTTATATACTACCTGCTGAGGTGATTTTTTGATTGTAGGGCTGTTTTAGAGCGAATTAAGAGTATATTTTATAGGATAATGAGCTACAAAAATTATTTACACCCGTTTTTTGTTTCGATATATTATAGCAAACGA
>NZ_JBMYAU010000041.1:0-9130 GCF_053994455.1 Nautilia sp.
CTAAGCTATGATCAGAGCAATCCGGATTTGTATGAGATAATGGGATGGAGCTGTTTCAGGCTGAAAAAATACGGATGCGCGAAAGAAAATTTCGAAAAAGCCGATGCGCTTAAACCTGATGATAAAATAAAATACGCACTGGCTCTGACGTATATGAATATGGGCGAAAATAAAAAAGCCGAAAGTATACTTGATCAGATTGCCTCCACCGATAATCCGGAATTGAGAATCAAAATAGCCGACGCATATCTGAATCTGGGTAAAATCGACAAAGCCGAGCGTGTTACCAATAGTGTTAAAATACACAGGTTTGAAGGAAGTGAAACAAAGAAAAATATAAAAAGAAACGTCAATATTCCCGAAAAAACGAAAAAACAGTACACTTTGCCTAAAAAAGAAAACAGCGGAGAGTTTTTCCCCGACGTTTTTGACGAAAACAAAGGTGAAATAAACAATTACAAATTAAACAACCTTTACAATTACAACAATGTCAAACCGATAATCGTAAACAATCCGGAAGACGAAATGCTGTATAAGGATTATGAAAAAATCCAAAGGGAGATTAAATTAAAAAAAAGCAATTATCTAAGTTTTATGGAAGCCGGTTTGAATATCAGAAGTAAAAGCGGCACCAGCGGAACGGACAAACTTACAAACCTGCTTCTTTACTTCAAGGGAAAATATTATTTCAATTACAAAAGTTCCGCTTATTTTAAACTTGGTATGATTAACCTCTCAAGCGGTGCGCTTAGCGACTATTCGCTTGTCGGAAGCGGTATGGGTGTTATTTTAAACGACGACTGGATTACAAGTTATACGGGGTTTTTACCCAAAATAGGATATTCTTATGAAGGTGAAAAAATATTTAACGCGGAACTCGGCACTACACCCGTCGGGGGGAAAAGCGGTGTAAGTTCTACCGTTACGGGAAAGCTTAGTTTCGGTGTTAAAAAAAATGATAAAAAATTACTGTTGACCCTTTTAAGAGAACCCGTAACGGATTCCATTTTGTCTTATGTGGGCAATAACGATCCGTATAGCGATAAATCGTGGGGAAGGGTGATTAATAATGAAATGAAGTTTGAATATCAAAAAACTCTCGACAGGCACGATTCTATGTTTTATGTTTCTTTTTCGATTGCCTACTTAAAAGGTGCCGAAACGGTAAACAACGAAAAATACGAAATAAATCTGTTTCCTTTGAAATATATAGGAAACGACTTGCTTAATTACGATTACCTGGGTGTTTTTTGTATGTTTGAATCCTACAGTGACAATGAAAGAAAATTCTATTATCCGAACGGCGGATATTTTTCTCCTTCATACTTTCTGCTTGTGGCACCTCGGTATGAGGGATATCTTTTCGGTGACGACAGACAGTTCGGTTTAAAGGCGTTTTTGATGGGAGGGCCTCTTTTTTATAAAGAAGACGGAGGTAGCAGTTTTAACCTGGGATTGGAAGGAGGTGTGTATTCAAAATATATACTTCAAAAAAACCTTGTTTTGAAAGGGGGGCTTGATTTGAGAAAATCCACCAATTACACAGATTTGTATGTGAATATATCAATGCAGTATTATTTCGGCGACAAAATGTTTATAAGCAAACAGGAATTGAACAATAATTTGAAGGAGATGTTAAAAACATGGTGATACCTATAGTTTCGTTAAAAGGGGGAGTGGGAAAATCCACTATATCGATTAATCTGTCTGATACGCTTGCATTCGAGGAAAAAACGATATTAATCGATACGGACCAGCAAAACAGCATAGCCTCACTGTTTTGCAAAAGATTTAAAAAAGGCTTTTCCGAAGTTATGTTTGATATGGCGGATCTTGACGAAGTAATTATGAAAGTGTTTGAAGATGAAAACCTTTATATAATACCGACGGGAATGTATGCCATAGAAAATCCGATAAGATATGAAGACGAATTTGACATAAAAAAATTAAAAAAGATAATTTTAAAACTGACCAATAAGTTTAAATATCTCATTTTCGACACTTCTCCGCGTATATCAAAACCCGTAATGTCTCTTTTGGAAGTTTCCGATTATTTTTTAATCGTAATAACACCCGATCCGGCGAGTGTCGCTTCGCTTAAAATTTTCTTAGACACCCTTGAAGAAAGAAAAATAGCTCATAAATATTCTCTTATAGTTAACAATATGCATCCCGACCAGATAACCGAGGATTTTTATTCGTTTATTCAGGCGGTCTCAAAAAACAATATAGTCGGAACCCTTCCCACGGATATCACCGTGCTTGAATCTTCCGCCGAATGTACGACTGTCAGAAGGTATGACAAAGACAGCGCTTTTGCGTACAATATGAATGAACTTGCAAAAAATCTTAAACGTATGATCAAAAAGATAGAAGATGAATACGGCGATTTTAGTTAAAAACGGTGAGCTCTGCGGTTATCCGGGCGATTTGCTAATTAACGGGGAAGTTATAAAAAGTTATAATCTCGAATTCGAATGTAAAGTCAACAACATAAAACTCCTTATAGGCAAATACTTGCCCGGTGAACTTATAAAAGCACTGAGGGAATCGGGAGTAATGTTTTTGAAAATCAAATCTTTAGAGGAACTTGAAGGCCTCGATATGGATATCTCATTCCCCGAAGAGTTTAATAAAAAAAGGGGATGGGGCTGTTCCGGAGGATTTAACGTTTCTTAAAATCTACAGTTTGAGAATTGCAAAGCCGGTTACAAAAAAAAAGAGAGACAGGATTTTAACGGATTATGACCGCCTTGATTTCCGTCATATCCTCAATTGCAAATTTAGGCCCTTCCCTTCCGATACCCGAGAGTTTAACACCTCCGTAAGGCTGTATGTCGAATCTGAGAGTTGGAATGTCGTTTATGATAACTCCTCCGGCTTCAAAATCGTCAATCGCCCTGTTCATCAGATCAACCCTGTTGCTGAACATGGAAAACTGCAGACCGTAAGGCGAATCGTTCATTTTTTCTACAGCCGTTTCATAAGAAGGAACTTTCACAAGGCTTACGATAGGAGCGAATACTTCTTCGCAGACTACGTTCATATCGTCCGTTACGTCGGCTAAAATTGTGGGTGAGAGAATGTTGTCTTCCCTTTTGCCTCCGGAAATAATTCTCGCCCCTTCGCTTACGGCGCTTTGAATCCATTTTTCGGCTCTTATCGCCGCTTCTTCATTGATTAAAGGTCCCATAAACGTATTTTCTTCAAACGGGCTTCCCACTTTTAGTTTAGCTGCTTCTTTTCCCAATTTTTCGGCAAATTCCTCATATATTTTTTCATCCACATATATTCTCTGAAGAGATATGCAAACCTGTCCGCTGTTTGCAAACGCACCTATTGCACATCTTTGTGCGGCCCAGTCGAGATTTGCCGTACTTTCTACGAATGTGGCGGCGTTTCCTCCGAGTTCGAGCGTTACTTTTTTAATCCCTGCGCTTTGAAGAATTATTTTCCCCACCGGCACGCTTCCGGTAAAAGATATTTTTCTCGGAATAGGACTGGTTACAAGAGCGCTGCCAACTTCCGCATCGCCGTAAACTACACTTAAGGCGTCTTTTATGGCGTATTCACTGTTTGTAAAAAGTTTTGCGAATGCGTAAGCCGTGTAAGGCGCTTCGGGGGTCGGTTTTAAAACCACGCTGTTTCCGGCTATAAGTGCCGGGGCTAATTTATGGGCAACAAGGTTGAGGGGAAAATTAAAAGGGGTGATTGCCACTACTACGCCAACGGGCACCCTTTTGTAAAAGGCCGTGGTTTTAAATCCGCTTCGAGTCGCGTCGGTGGGGATTGTTTCACCTACGATTCTGTATCCTTCAGCCGCGCAGATTCTAAGGTTTTCTATACATCTTTGTACTTCCACTTTAGCCTGTGAAATCGGTTTTGCCACTTCAAGGGTAATGAATTCGGCGAATTCATCTTTTCTTTTTTCGAGTTTGTCCGCCACGTCTTCAATCCATGCGATTCTTTGATGGAGAGGAGAATTTTTGGTATTTTTAAAAGCATCTTTCGCCTTTTCGAGGGCTTTTTTTGCATCTTCGGCGCCGCATTTTACATAGTTCGTTGTAACTTTTTTTGTATAGGGATTTACTATTTCCCCGAGGTCGCCGCCGAATTCATCCGAGCCTATCAGTTTTTTGGCAATAAGTTCCATTTTTGCTCCTTGTAGGGTTGTGAAAATTATATTTATAGTAATAATATCAAATTTTTGATAAAATTAGCTCAAAAAAGGATATATAATAATGAATGAGGCAAAACTGATTTGGATGGACGGCGAATTTGTTCCTTGGAATGATGCTAAAGTTCATGTTTTAACACATACACTTCATTACGGAAACGGTGTGTTTGAAGGGACAAGAGCGTATCAGACGGAAGAGGGGCTTGCGATATTCAGACTGCAGGATCATACCAAAAGGCTTTTAAATTCCGCGAAAATAGTAAAAATAGACGTTCCTTTTTTACAGGAGGAGCTTGAAGAAGCGCAGCTTGAACTGTTAAGGAAAAACAGTTTTAAACAAAACGTTTATATAAGACCTCTTATATTCTTAGGTTACGGTAAAATGGGGCTTTATCACATAGGGGCTCCCGTACATGTTGCCATTGCCGCATGGGAATGGGGCGCGTATCTCGGAGAAGAAGGGCTTGAAAACGGAATCAGGGTAAAAGTCTCTTCCATTACGAGAAACCCAGTAAAATCCACATTCGGAAAAGCAAAAGCGGTGGCTAATTATCTGAATTCGCAAATGGCTAAATTCGAAGCTATAGAGGCGGGGTATGAAGAGGCGCTGATGCTTGACGACGAAGGCTTTGTGGCGGAAGGCAGCGGGGAATGTTTCTTTATCGTAAGAGACGGTGTGCTTATTACCCCTCCGAATGACAATTCCCTCGAATCGATAACCCAGGCGACGGTGCTTGAGCTTGCGAGAGAGAGGGACATTCCGGTTGAAAGAAGAAGAATTACAAGGGATGAGGTGTATATTGCCGATGAAGCGTTTTTTACCGGGACGGCCGCGGAAGTTACGCCGATAAGGGAAGTTGACGGAAGAGTCATAGGAAACGGCAAAAGAGGGGAAATCACAAAAGAGCTTCAGGAAGCGTATTTTGACGTGGTGTACGGAAGGGAGAAAAGCTATAAGCATTATTTGACGTATATTTAATTTATTATAAAAACGAAAGGAAATTTATGCCGGCGGATTTAAACGGATGGATGAACAATAAAAACGGAAACGATAAAAAAGAGAGCGGAAATTTCGAACCGCCTAAATTCGAGCCTCCTAAATTTATACAGGGGGGAAGCGGGCTAGGAATTGTTATAGTAGCGGTGCTTGTGGTGTTCGGAATTATGTTTAAACCATGGGTTATAGTAAACGAGGGGGAAGTGGGGATTTTGTCCACAACCGGTAAATTCAGCCCCGAACCGCTGAATCCCGGACTCCATTTTTACGTACCGGTTATACAGAAGGTGATTTTGGTGGATACGAAGGTACATATGATAAGCTATAAAAGAAGCCAGGAAATAGGCACTATGCCCGACAGGTACGGGACCATAAAAGTGTATCCGGCTATAAACGTTCTTGATGCAAGGGGGCTTCCCATTACGGTTGAGCTTTCTGTCAGTTACAGGTTAAATCCGAAAGAGGCGGCTTATGTTGTAAAAACATACGGACTTAACTGGGAGGATAAAATAATAAATCCGATTGTAAGGGATGTGGTCAGAAACGTAATAGGAAAATACCCTGCGGAGGACATCCCCACTAAAAGAAACGAAATAGCCGCGAAAATAGAAAACCAGATTCGTGATCAGCTTCTGAAAATAGAACATAAACCGGTTATATTCGAAAGTTTTCAGTTAAGGGATATAATTCTGCCTGAAAACATTAAAAGGCAGATAGAAAGGGTTCAGATAGCAAAACAGGAATCCGAAAGGGCGAAATACGAGGTTTTAAGGGCTAAACAGGAGGCCGAGAAAAAAGCGGCGATAGCGAAAGGTATCGCGGATGCCAAAAAAATAGAGGCGAAGGGAAAAGCGGAGGCTATGCTTATTGAGGCGCAGGCACAGGCGAAATCAAACGAAATAATTTCCAAGTCGCTGACAACCGAACTTCTGAAATTAAAAGCGCTGGAAGTTCAGGAAAGGTTTAACGACGCCCTGAAAGTTAATAAAGATGCTAAAATATTCTTAACCCCGGGAGGGGCCGTTCCTAATATATGGATGAATATCGACGATAATAAAAAAGCGGTAACAGTAAACAGATAAGGAAAAAAATGGTTGATTTTGAAAAAAACGGCGGGCTTGTCCCCGTTATCGTCCAGGATGCGGAAACAAACGAAGTGCTGATGCTTGCGTATATGAATGAAGAGGCGCTTGAACTTACGCAAAAAACGGGTTATGCCCATTATTTTTCGAGAAGCAGGAATAAAATATGGAAAAAAGGCGAAAGCAGCGGGCATACCCAAAAGGTGGAGGATATACTGATTGACTGTGACAACGACACCTTGTTACTTAAAGTCAGGCAAAACGGAGTGGCATGTCACACGGGCAGAAGGTCCTGTTTTTTTACGAAACTCGATACCGGTGAGAAGGTCCTCGACAAAGTCAAAGAAATAGAGTATAATTTCATCGACAGACTCTATCATACTTTGCTTGATAGAAAAAATGCCGAGCCGGAAACTTCATATGTTTCTTCATTATACCACAAAGGTGAAAATTCACTTCTTAAAAAAGTAGCGGAAGAAGCGGCGGAGTTTTGCTTTGCGGTAAAAGACGACGATAAAAAAGAGATTATTTACGAAGCTGCGGATTTGGCGTTTCACACGTTGATTGCCCTGGCTTTAAAAAACATACATCCGGAAGCCGTTTTGGAAGAACTTAAAAGAAGGGAAGGCGTAAGCGGAATAGAGGAAAAAAGGAACAGAAACAGATGATTCCTTATTTTACCATCCTTCACTGGCTTGATATTGTATTCTTTTTAGTTTTATTTATATTTTTGGTGATAATCTCCGTAAAAGCTGCCGGCAACAGTACCAAACTTTTATTAAGCATGATATTTGCTTCTTTTTTGGTAACCGCTTTTTCTGCGGTTTTAGGGCTAATTATTTTGGAAAAATACACAAAAAAAGCCAAACTGATAAATGTGAAGCAAAGAAGAGTTTTGATCAACGAAACACTGGTGTTAAAAGGCAGAGTCAAAAATATAGGTAAATTTAAAATAAACTACTGCAAACTTGAAATCAAGCTTGTAAACAACGGATGGGGGGGCGGTTTTACAAAAGGAACGTTTTTCAAACCCGGAGGGCTTAACATATTCGGAAGCAAGGATGAAAAGAAGGCAAAACCGAATACCGTAAAAGCCACGAGAGTTATTATAAAAGACGGGCTGCTGCCGGGAGAGGTTAAATCTTTTTCCGCTATCATCCCGTATCCTCCGTATTTTAAAAACACCTATCTGAATTACAAACTGTACTGCCATTAACATTCGAAAATTATTTGGTTTTGTGAAGCGCAAGCTTCGAGGTTAAACGGTTTAGCTGGAAACATAAATATAAAATACAAGGAAAAAAATGACATTTAAAGAATTTAATTTAAAAGAAGAACTACTAAGAAGACTTGAGGAAATCGGTTTTGAAAAACCTTCTCCGATTCAGGAAAAGGCGGTTCCCGCTGTGCTTGAAGGAAAAGACATAGTAGCCCAGGCCCAAACGGGTACGGGAAAAACGGCGGCATTCGGTCTTCCGATACTCAATATGCTTAAAAAAGGACAAAAAGCCCTTATAATTACTCCTACGCGTGAGCTTGCCATTCAGGTCAGCGAGGAAATTTTCAGGTTCGGAAAGTATCTCGGAATACACACCGCAACGGTTTACGGGGGAAGCAGTTATTCAAGACAGATTAACCACATAAAAAATTCGCAGGTTATAGTGGCCACCCCCGGAAGGCTTATCGATTTGCTAAGCAGCGGGAAAATAGACATAGCCCCGGAATATGTTGTGCTCGACGAGGCGGATGAAATGCTTGATATGGGATTTTTGGACGACATTAAAGAAATTTTCAAATACGTACCGAGCAGCAGGCAGACGCTTCTTTTCAGTGCGACTATGCCTAAACCCATTTTAAGCCTGGCAAAAACGATTCTGAAAGATCCGGAATTTATACAGATAACGAAAAAAGAGGTTACGAATGAAAATATTAAGGAATATTTTTATGTAATCGACGAATATGAAAGAAACGATGCGTTAATAAGGCTTATTGATTACAAACAGCCCGGCAAGGCGATAGTTTTTTGCAGAACAAAAAAAGATGTTGATACGGTTGCTGAATTTTTAAACGGAGTCGGTTTTGACGCAAAAGGTCTTCACGGGGATATGGATCAGAGAAAAAGGGAAGAGGTTATAAGAGGGTTTAAAGGCAATAAAATTGAAATTCTCGTAGCCACCGACGTAGCCGCAAGGGGACTTGATGTAAACGACGTAACTCACGTGTTTAACTATCATCTGCCTCTTGATCCCGAAAGCTATGTTCACAGAATCGGAAGAACGGGAAGGGCAGGAAAAGAAGGTATGGCGATTTCCCTTGTAACACCGCACGAATTCAGGGCTCTTAGCAAGATTCAGAAAATTTCCAAAATAGAACTTAAAGAGGTTCCGACTTTAAGCGATGTGAAAAATACGGAAATTCAGAAAATTATGGAAAAAATAAGCGGTATCGAACCTAATGCGAAATCGATAGAAATCGTAGAGGTTTTACAAAACGATTTTGATCTTTTTACAATAGCCGCCAAATTTGCGAGTATGCTTTTTGAAAAAGAGGCCGACGGAAAAGAAAAAATCGGAAAAAGCATAAAAGAGGCGAAAAAACTTCTTGAAAGAAGCAAAAATTCCGGTACGAACGACAGGGACAGAAGAAGAAGCAGACGCGGCAATTTTAGAGGAGGAAGAAGCCAGGGAAGGGGCAGAAGAAGATAGTTTCTTCTTTTTTTTTAATCAATATAAGTGTCTGGTACTGTAATACCAAAACCCAAATGACAGCGAACAATATGTAAGGAATAAAAATTGCTTGAAGTGAAGTATGAAGAGGTTAGAGGTAAAAGAATTACATACAATAGAGGAATTAAAAAAAGAAATAAGAAACACT
>NZ_JBMYAU010000042.1:0-43536 GCF_053994455.1 Nautilia sp.
TTTGCTTGCAAAATTGACTTTTGCATATGCATTAGCAGGAATTGAATTTCTCCTTTCCCCTCCTTTTAGGGAACAAATATTTTTTACCCTGTGGACCATTTCGACAATTGCATTCGGTATAGCTTTATCAATATCTACACCGCTGTGACCGCCGGGAAGGTTTTCAATTTTCATATCGGCACAAAATCCCGTAAATTTTTCATATTCCACAGGGTATCTGACTTTTACGTCCACCCCTCCGGCACATCCGATGTAAATATTTTCATCCTCGCTGTCAAGGTTTAAAAGATATTTGCTCTTTATATCAAGCTCAAGGTTAAAAGCCCCTACAAGGCCTATTTCTTCGTCGTTGGTAAACAAAAATTCCAAATTGTCGTATTTTTTCATCATATAAAGCATCACGGCGACCCCTATACCGTTGTCGGCGCCCAAAGACGAGTTTTCGGCCATCAGCCAGCCGTTTTTTTCAACAATCTCTATATCTGGCGCCCTGCCTACGCAAACCATATCGTAATGGCTTTGAAGCGCCAAAACGGGACTTTTTTTATAAGCGAGTATGTTTCCTGCGCCGTCCGTTTCGTACGTGTAACCGCTGCTTTTAATCCAACCGATTATAAACTCCCTAAGTTTTTCCGTATCCCCGCTGCAATGGGGGATCTTTGCGATATTTTTAAAAATTTCCATGATTTCTTTCATTTCCCGCCTTTTTTACATTTTCTCTTTATCCGATCCCAAACCTTTTGCTATAATTAACAAAAAGGCCTCGAATGAAAAATTTCACATTCTTCATTATAATACCAATTTTTTTCACGGGCTGCGTCAATAAAGAGGGAATTTCTTTAAAATACTATCCCGACTGCAAAGAATATTACGATTATTACGGCGTATACCACGAAAAATGTGAAAACAACGTGTATAATTTCGATTCAAAAAAACAGAAAAAACAGGAACTCCCCGCAGTCTGTCTCGACTGCGAATAAAATAACAAAGGCGTGTTATGAATATAAACGATATACTTAAAGAGAGGGAAAAATGGTTCGGATGGAAAAACATAAAACCGATATACGAAAAAATAAAACGCTGGAAAATTAAAAATGAAAAATCGGACGTTAAAAACGTAAAACTGGACGATATCATAGAAATATCAATCGAAGGCAATAAAGAAAAACTCGATGAAATCGAAGAAATTGCAAAAATGTTAAAACCATGGAGAAAAGGACCTTTTAAAATCAACAATCTGTTTATAGACAGCGAATGGAGAAGCTATATAAAATGGAACATAATCAAACCGTTTATAAATTTAGAAAACAAAAACGTGCTCGACGTCGGATGTAACAACGGCTATTATATGTTCAGAATGCTTGAGATGAACCCGAAAAACATAACGGGATTCGATCCGAGCGCACTTTTCAATTTACAATTCGAATTCATAAACGGCTTTGTAAAAAGCGGTATAAAATATAAACTCCTCGGCGTGGAGCACATACCCCACTATCCCGAAAAATTCGACACGATTTTCTGTCTCGGGGTGCTATATCACAGGCCTGATCCTATTACAATGCTAAAAGAGCTGAAAAAGGGGCTCAATCCCGGCGGTGAAATTATTCTCGACACGCTTATTATCGAAGGCGAAGGGGAAACTGCCCTCTGTCCGCTGAGATATCAAAAAATGAAAAACGTTTATTTCGTTCCCACTTTAAAAGCCCTTTACAACTGGATAGAAAAAGCTAAATTTAAAGATGTAGAATATATAGGGCAAAAATACACCGATTTAAAAGAACAGCGTAAAACGGAATGGATTAAAGGCGAAAGTCTCGACAGTTTCCTGAGCGAGGATTTGACAAAAACGGTCGAAGGCTACCCCCCGCCCCTTCGAGTGTATTTAAAGCTTAAAAATTAAGCTTCCGCTCCCGCGTTCATCATAAA
Organism: Nautilia sp.; assembly: GCF_053994455.1. NCBI lineage: Bacteria > Pseudomonadati > Campylobacterota > Epsilonproteobacteria > Nautiliales > Nautiliaceae > Nautilia > Nautilia sp. The sequence goes on from NZ_JBMYAU010000042.1 coordinate 1,927, forward strand.
GTAATATACCAGTCCTATGAATGCAAACGTGGTAATGAATGAAGCCGCTAAAATTGTTCCGAATCCCATTTTTTCTCCTTTTTTTTTGAAATATAGTAAAATTATACAAAAAAGGAATTAAATGTCAAAACATTTAACCCATACGAAGGATTTAAGCAGGGAGGAAATATTACGAATATTCTCAGACGCCCGTGATTTTCTCGATTTTAAAAAAAGAGACGATTTAAACGGAAAGCTTGTTATAAACATTTTTTTTGAAAATTCGACACGGACGAGAAGCAGTTTCGAAATAGCCGCAAAAAGATTAGGAGCCGACGTAATAAACCTTGACGTAGCAAGAAGTTCCACATCCAAAGGGGAAACCCTTTTCGACACCGCCGCCAATCTCGACGCAATGGCTCCGGATGCCATAGTTGTAAGACACAACCGTGCGGGAGTTCCCGAAATTCTTTCAAAATACGTAAAATGTTCCATTATCAACGCCGGAGACGGCGCTCACCAGCACCCCACCCAGGGGCTGCTCGACCTTTTTACGTTAATGCGAAAATGGGGAAATTTAAAGGGCAAAAAAATCGCCATTGTGGGAGATATCAGAAATTCCAGAGTCGCCAACAGCGATATAGAACTGTTTACAAGATTCGGAGCGAAAGTGCTCCTCGTAGGCCCCCCGCAGTTTCTGCCCAAAACCCACATACCGACAACACACAGCCTGAAAGAGGCGGTTGATTTCGCCGATGCTCTCATAAGTTTAAGAACACAGACAGAAAGACATAAAAACCCGACATTTTCATCTTTAGAAGACTACGCCGAAAATTTCAAAGTTACAAAAAAAATAATAGGGGATAAAAATATTTTAATTATGCACCCGGGGCCCGTACACCGCAATATAGACTTAGACGACGCCGTAATGGAGGATGAAAGATGCCTTGTGCTCGAACAGGTCAGAAACGGCGTGGCGGTAAGAATGGCAATATTAAAATATCTTTTGAGGAAAAATGAAAAATAACACGAAATTGAAATTTTTCTTAATCGATTTCAACTCAAACGCCTATATTGAAGATGCAGACAAATTAGAAAATGTATATTTTTCATTTCCCGGGCATAAAAACCATAATTTCACATCCCAAAAAAAATGCAAAATTACAAAAAAAACGCCCGTCTCGTTTGAGAGATACAAAAAAGCCTTCGATTTTGTAACGGAAGAGATAAAAAAAGGAAACACATATCTTTTAAATCTCACCTTTCCTACGGAAATTATGACAGACTGTACATTAATCGACATTTTTAAATCTTCAAAAGCGCCTTTTAAACTATATTTTAAAGACAAATTCGTCTGTTTCTCCCCCGAAAGGTTCGTCAGAATAAAAAACAACCGTATTTACACATACCCTATGAAAGGAACGATAGACGCCTCCGTCCCCGACGCAAAAGAAAAAATCCTCTCGGATATAAAAGAGCGCGCCGAACACACGATGGTAGTCGACCTTTTAAGAAACGATCTCGGCATAATCGCAAAAAACGTAAAAGTAAACAGATTCCGTTTTATAGATAAAATAAAAGCCGGAGAAAAAGAGCTTTTGCAGGTAAGCAGCGAAATTGAAGCAACCCTTCCTAAAAACTGGCAATACAACTGGACGGAGCTTATAAAAAAAATGCTGCCCGCCGGATCCGTTACAGGCACACCCAAGAAAAAAACGGTCGAAACCATAAAAAAAGCGGAAAACTATGAAAGAGGCTTTTATACGGGCGTATTCGGCATAACGGATGAAAAAACATTCCTTGAGAGCGCGGTTATAATAAGATATATAGAAAAACCGAAGCCTTCCGTTTCAAACTCCCCTTTTTACATTTATAAAAGCGGAGGAGGAATCACTATTGACAGCGAAGTTTTTTACGAATACGAAGAGATGGTAAAAAAAGTGTACATTCCTATTTAACCACTATTTTGTTTCTTCCGGATTTTTTAGCCCTGTACAGCCTTTCATCGGCTTTTTTGACCATTTCGGCAAGCGTTTCACCTTCATTGGCTATACCGGCGGAAAAGGTATAATATATATTTTTGTACGGCAGAAGGTTTTTTTTGATTTTGTAAAGCACTATCATAGCCTCTTCCTTTGTAGTGTCTGGCATATAAAGCAGAAACTCCTCACCGCCGTATCTGATAACATAGTCGGATTTTCTAATGGTGTTTTTTATTGTTTTTACAAAATGTTTTAATATCTCATCACCCGTCTGGTGACCGTATGTATCGTTTATTTTTTTAAAAAAATCTATATCGAGCATGGCTATGCTTTTATATTCCGTAAGATTGAAAACGTTTTCGAGATTATCTTCTAAAAACATTCTGTTGTAAGAGCCCGTAAGCGGATCCATTTTTACCTGCTTTTTAACTCTTTTAACACTTTCGTATATTTCAAGCAGGTTATTTACCCGAAGTATCAGCTCTTCTTTTAAAAAAGGTTTTTTCAAAAAGTCGTTGGCTCCGAGCTTAAGGGTTTTTAAAAATCTGTTCGTAACCGTTTCCGAAGAAAGCACTATCACCGGCAGTTCGGCCATATTATATTTCTCCCTCACCGATATGATAAAATCCTGCCCGTTAAACCCGGATATGTCCAAATCCGTAATTACTATGTCTATTTTTATATCCTCCAGAATCTTAAGTGCCGTTTTTGCATCGGTGGCTTCAAACACGTTCAGGTTGATTTTCGTAAGTATGTTCTTTTTTATATATAAAAGCTCGCTTTTTTCATCAAGCATAAGAAGGTTAATTTTTCTGTTTCTGTAAAGTCTTTTTACAAAACGTATAAGATAATCTATGGTATGATAATCGTCTTTTACTATAAAATCGATAATTTTATCTCTGTGATGATATCTGATAAACTCTTTTTCAAACTGAGTCATAACGATAATATCGGAAGTGAATTTTAAAAGAAAATCTATTTGTTCCCCTTTGAAAGCGTCAGGGAGGATATAATCACACAGATAAAGATCATAATTTTCCAAATCGGACAGGTTAATCATTTCGTTAAAAGAGGTCACGCTTTTACACGTGGCGAAAAAAAGATATTTGTTTATATTTTTTTCAAGCAGTTTCCTGTATAAAAGGTTGTCCTCGATAATCAATATTTTCATATTATCCCCTTTTAAGAGAACTTATTATATCAAAAAAGGGGAAGAAAGAGGAATTAACAAGAAAAAGTTGTTACGAATTCGTAAGGATGCGGTCTTCCTTCCCACGGCCAGATTTCTGTTTCGAATTTGTAATGCTGATATGTTTGAATAAATTCTTCACTCATTACATTACCCTGTTTGAAAAGCTCTTTGTCTTTAAGCATTGCTTCAACAGCTTCTCTTAGAGTATGAGGCATCTGTTTGATACCTTTCTCCCTGATTTCATCAAGAGTTAGTTCAAATAGATCGATCTCCATCGGCTCACCAGGGTCAATTTCATTTTTAATTCCGTCAAGCCCCGCCATTAATAGAGCCGTAAATGCAAGGTAAGGACATGCTGAACTGTCAGGAAATCTAAATTCAGCCCTTACTGATTTTTTACCGGACCCCCAAGGAATTCTACAGCTTGCACTTCTGTTTTTAGCAGAATATGTAAGAATTGAAGGAGCCTCAAATCCAGGAATAAGTCTTTTATATGAATTAGTAGATGCGTTGGTAAACGCCGCAACAGCCTGAGCGTGTTTTAAAACACCTCCTATAAAGTTAAGCCCCATTTTGCTTAAATTTGCATATCCGTCACCATAAAACAAGTTTTCTCCGTCTTTCCATAAAGAGATGTGCGTATGCATTCCGTTTCCGTTGTCACCATATAAAGGTTTTGGCATAAATGTTGCGGTTTTCCCGTTTAGGTGAGCCACCATTTTTACCACATATTTAAGTTTTTGAACATTATCAGCAGCTTCAATTAAAGTTCCGAATTTAACACCGATTTCACCCTGAGCCTGAGCAACTTCGTGGTGTACAACGAACGTTTCAAGTCCCACTTCTTTTAAAACTTTCACCATTTCGGCTCTTAAATCCATCATAGAATCAACCGGCGGTACAGGGAAATATCCTCCTTTTGTTCTTGGTCTGTGACCGATGTTTAATTCATCTCCCCAATCCGCATAATCATTCCAGATACCTTCGCTTGAATCAACTTCATAACACTGAGCATTGATTTCATCTTTGATAATTACGTTGTCAAATACGAAAAATTCATTTTCAGGTCCGAAATACGCAACATCTGCAATCCCCTGCTCACTCATATATTCAAGCGCTCTTTTTGCGATGCTTCTCGGACATTTTTCATAAGGCGTTCCGTCTGTATTGAAAACATCACAAAATACCACCATAGTAGGATCTGCGGTAAACGGATCTACAAAATGGGTTCCTATTTTCAAATCCGGTTTTAATATCATATCCGATTCGTTAATCGGCTGCCATGCAGGAATTGAACTACCGTCAAACGGCAGACCGTTTCTTAAAACCTCTTCATCAAGGCTGTCGATATCATATGTAACGTGATGCCATACACCTTTAATATCCGTAAATCTGAAATCAACAAATTCTATTTCTTTTTGTTTACATTCCTGTAAAAACTCTTTTACTTCCATTTGCTCTCCTTTTAAAAATTTGAAATAATTATAACCAAGTTAAAAAAGCAAAATCAAAAAAAACTGTATAAATTTTAATCAACGGAGAGAAAATGAAGTTTATCGAAACAGTTTTAATAACTGACAAAATTGAAAACTTAGATCTTCACAACAAGCGAATGAATAAAACAAGATACGATTTTTTCAAATCAGAGCCGATTGATCTGAAAAATTATATTACATTCAAACCCAACAAAAGGGTTAGAATCACTTATTCGGAAAATATAGAAAAAGTCGAATATTTCGAAATTGAAAAAAGAGAATTTAAAAAATTCAAAATCGTTCATTCAAACATAGACTACTCATACAAATACGCCGACAGACAAAAACTGAATGCACTGAAAATCCGGGGGTTTGATGAAGTAATAATCGCTAAAAACGGGCTTGTAACGGATACAACAATTTCAAACTTAGCCTTTTTTGACGGAAAAGAGTGGTTTACACCGAAAACACCTTTACTTAAAGGAACAAAAAGAGAGGAACTGATCCGAAAAGGCGTTTTGATGGAAAAAGAAATTACACCAAAAGAACTCGGACGTTTTTCAAAAATCGCATTGATTAACGCCGTTTTAGGTTTTTTTGTAACAGATGATTTTGATATAATTTTGTAAACCCTCGAAAAGATTTGACAAATATTTAAAAAGGATTGATATGACCTGGGATTTAACACCGCTTTTCAGTTCGTTAAACGCTGCGGAAGAATTTTTAAAACAGGCCGAATTTAAAGCGCTGGAATTCGAAAAAAAATATAAAAACAGACTTTATACGCTCGGAAGCGACGAATTCGTTTCAATTTTAAAAGAATACGAAGAAATACTCGAAAACATAGGGAGATCCCTCACATACGCTTATCTCGAATTTGCAACCGACACATCAAAAGGCGTCGTGCTTGCGAAATTTCAGGAAATCGCCAACAAAGCCGAAGAGCACCTCATATGGTTTGAACTCGAGTTTATATACCTTCCCATAGACAAACAGCAGAAATTCATAGATAACGCCGGGGTTTACAAATATTATTTAATTCACCTCCAAGAAGAGGCGCCGTACAAACTCAGCGAAAAAGAAGAAAAAATCCTGATGAAAAAAGACCTCACAAGCGGCAGTGCGTTCAGCAGGCTGTTCGACGAGCACATAAGCTCTCTTAAATTTTTCTTTAAAGGCAAATTTTTAAGCGAGGAAGAAGTTTTAAGCAGACTTTATTCAACCGACAGAAACGAAAGGAAAAAAGCCCAGGTATCGCTTACACTGGGGTTAAAATCCCATCAAAACCTCTTCGCATACATTTACAACCAGGTAAAAAAAGACTGGAAAATAGATTTTGTTGAAATAAGGGGATATGAAAACGTGGAGGAGCCGAGACACCTCAGCAACAAAGTAACACGAAAAAGTGTCGACGCTCTTATAAAAACGGTTAATGAAAATATGCATATAGTCAAAGAGTATTACATTTTAAAAAAAGAGCTTTTAGGTTACGAAAGACTGTTCGATTACGACAGATACGCCCCTTTAAAACTTACGGAAAAAAACGGTTCCGTTTCGTTCGAAGAAGCCAAAGAGATGGTACTGAACAGTTTTAAAAACTTCTCCCCTAAATTTTACGAAATAGCAAAAAAAGCCTTTGACGAAAAATGGATTGACGTTTACCCTAAAAGCGGAAAAAGAGGCGGGGCGTTTTCCCATTCGGCCACACCTTATGCGCATCCGTACATTTTACTCAACTACACCAAACAAAGAAGGGACGTTTTCACCCTCGCACACGAACTCGGGCACGCCGTTCACCAGTATCTCTCAAAAAACGTGGGATACCTAAACCAGGACACCCCTCTTACGACGGCGGAAACCGCAAGTATTTTCGCGGAAATGCTTCTTTTTGAAGAAATGAAAAAATCACTTTGTAAAAACGAGCTTTTAGAAATTTACGCAGGAAAATTAGAAGACATATTCGCAACGCTTTTCAGACAGATCGTTTTTACCAATTTCGAAAGAAGGGTTCACAACAAAGAGGAGTTAAAACCGGAAGGCTACAACAGGATATGGATGGAAGAAAACGAAAAAATGTTTGAAGAAAGCGTAATACTGACTAAAAATTACGAAATATGGTGGAGCTACATTCCCCACTTTATCCATTCGCCTTTTTATTGTTACGCATATTCCTACGCACAGCTTTTAGTACTTACATTATATAAACTTTACAAAAAAGGATTTAAAAATTTCGAGGAAAAATACATAAAATTTTTATCCCAGGGCGGAAGCATACCTCCGAAAAAACAACTGGAAATGTTCGGACTTAATATCGAAGATGAAAATTTCTGGAAAGAAGGTATTGCGGCAATAGAGGAAATGTTAAAAGAATTTAAAGAATTAAAGGACAAAAATGATAATTAACCTCCCCGTTTTTAGAAACATCAAGGAAAAACACGCAAAAGAAATTTTAACGCTTCTGCTTGAAAGGGACGAACCTTTTTCCATACTCGCCCATCTTCCCGCAATCGGTTTCGACCCCGAACTGCCCGAAAACATAACAAAACACTTTACGGACGTGATAATATTCGCAATTGCCAATTACACCCTGCAAAGCGCCCACATATCGGATGAAAATTTCGTGTTCGAAGCAGGGTTCGGGGAAGAAAACATAGGAAGCGTGGTAACCGTCCCCATATCCAACATAATACAGATAACCGAAAACGAAGTGCCTCTTTTTATAAATCCCGCGGGAACGCTTCCGAAAGAGGAAAAACCCAAAAACCCGTTTGCAGCAAATCCGAGAAACAGGAAATTTATAAAAACCTAATTTCTGACGAAATTTAAAATCGCCTCAATATCCTTCGTTTTTTCCTTATAGACGATATATGTTTTTCTTTTAAGGTTCATTCCCTTTATTTTCGCCATAAACAGTTTTTTGTCTCTGAGTTCGTCTTTGATTACCATCTTGGAAATTATCGAAACGACCTGTTCGCCCGAGCTCATTACGGTATATTTTAAAGCGGTTGAATTGTGAACCACGCTTATTACGTTTAAAGTATCGCATGCGAATTCGAACTCTTCAAAAGCCTTTTTTATAAACTCCCTCGTCGAAGAATCGGGTTCACGGCAAATCATTTTATAATGTTTCAAATCTTCAAGATCGATACTCGGAGGCAGAGGCTTGTTGGAAAACACAACAAGTTCGTCCTCTATCCATTCCACATAATTCAGGCCGTTGTTTTTCTTTTTCGTAACGAAAGCCATATCCACCGCTTTTTTTTCAACATCTTCGAACAGAGCGTCGTTATTTTTTATAACAAGGTTTATCTCCCGGTTAATAAGACTTTTGAAATATTTGATACATTCCGGAAGGTTATAATTCCCAACAGTGGGAGATGCACCTATTAAAAACGGCGTATCGGCGTTTCTGAACTCTTCCAATTTCTTTTCAAAACCGCTTAAAAATTTTTCGAATTCTTTTGCGTATATTAAAAACGTCTGCCCTTCTTTCGTTAAAATAACCCCGTTTTTTTTACGTTCGAAAAGACTCACACCCAAAAAATCCTCAAGTATTCTTATCTGCTGAGTTACGGCCGGCTGTGAAATGCCCAGAGCCTTGCTCGCTTTAGAAAAACTGCTTTCCCTGTTTATAACAAGAAAAGTGTATATTTTGTCAAGGTATTTTATTACCATTTCACTCCTCTTATGTAATTTAAATTTTAATAATAAGAATTATAACTAAAAATTATAATAAAACAAATTATTTATAATTTTTTCATATATTTATTTTTTATGTTACACAAAGGACCGATTAAACACCGTTTTAAAACGGATTTAAATTTTTTCGCACTTTTTGATATAATAAATATAAAAAAGCGGGAAAATGGACTTTTTGAACGAACTCAACGAAGAACAAAAAAAAGCGGCGACCCATATCGACGGGGCGCTTTTGATATTAGCGGGAGCGGGAAGCGGAAAAACGAAAACAATCACCACAAGGCTCACCTACCTCTTAAGCCTCGGCATAGATCCGGCAAACACGCTGACACTGACGTTTACAAACAAAGCGGCAGGTGAAATGAGAGAAAGGGCGCTTAAAATGCTCCGCGGAAACATCCCTTACCCCCCTTTGCTTTCCACCTTCCATAAATTCGGACTTATGTTTTTGAAACTGTACATTCATCTTTTGGACAGAAAAAACACTTTCGTTATTATCGATGCGGACGACCAAAAAAAAATATTAAAATCGATTTCCAACGATCTGCCCCTTTCTTTCGTAAGCAAAGAAATCAGCAAATACAAAAACTCTTTTTTAAATGCCGATGAGGTTTATTCTCTTGCAAAGGACACCACCTATAAAAAACTCGCCTACATATATGACAAATACCAAAAATACCTTTTGGAAAACAACCTTGTGGATTTCGACGACCTGCTGCTTCTGACATACACCATACTTGAAGAAAACGACGATTTGTGCAGGGAAATTTCGGAAAAATACCAATATATAATGGTTGACGAATATCAGGATACAAACGAAATCCAGCTGCTTTTATTAAAAAAACTGTGCAAAACCCACAACAATATCTGCGTCGTAGGAGACGACGACCAGTCCATTTACGGATTCAGGGGCGCAAACCATAAAAACATACTCAATTTCGAAAAAGAATTCAACGCCGAGGTTATAAAACTCGAAACGAACTACCGCTCGACAAACCAGATATTAAAAGCGGCAAATTCACTTATAAGTTTTAACAAACACAGATACGACAAAAAACTCAAATCCGTCTTAGGAGACGGAAAAGAAATAGAACTGCTCTCAAGCTATAACGAAGTTGCGGAGGCGGAGACCATTGCAAAAAAAATAAAAAACCTCATAAACAGCGGGGTCAACCCAAAAGAAATAGCAATACTTTACAGAATAAACGCCCTTTCCCGCTCTATTGAAGACGGTTTGAGAAGCTACGGCATAACATACAAACTCGTAGGCGGAATGAGGTTTTACGAAAGGGAGGAAATTAAAGATCTGATAAGTTATTTAAGAATTTTAGTAAATCCGAACGACGACTATTCATTTAAAAGGATCGTTAACAAACCCAAACGGGGAATAGGAAAGACAACCCTTCTAAAACTTGAAGAAAAAAAGGGGGAAACGCCGTTTCTCGAATTCATCCGGCAAAGCGATCTTTGCTTTTTGAGTAAAAAAGCGGCTAAAACACTTAAGGAATTAGAAAAAACAATTGAGTTTTTAAGTTCACTTCCGATTGAAGAGCTGCCCGAAACCATCGAAAAAACGATTGAACTGAGCACAAGCTACAAAGACGAGGATAAAAGAAGAAATGTCGAAGAGTTTTACGGAATGATGAGAGAAAGAAAGGATCTTAGTTTAAGGGAGTTTTTAAACGAACTTTCACTTGAAAGCGACCAAGACAAAATTACGGACGAAATGATTAACGTAATGACCATACACGCAAGCAAAGGGCTCGAATTCGAACATCTCTTCGTTATAGGGCTTGAAGAAGGATTTTTCCCTTTAAACGACGCCGACATAGAAGAGGAGAGACGCTTAGCATACGTCGCAATCACAAGGGCTAAAAAAGAGCTCACCCTCTCTTACGTTCAAAGCAGATACATAAGAGGCCAAAGAAGCAGGGTGTCGAAAAGCCGCTTTTTAACGGAAGCATCCCTTATAAAAGGGGAAAGAGTGAACCTTAAAGAAGCCCCGAGCAAAGGCGCGTTTAAAGTAGGAGGTCTCGTAAAACACAAGGTTTTCGGAACCGGAAGAATTTTAGGAATAAACAAAGCCGGAAACAAAACAAAACTCAAAATTGATTTCGGGCACAACGTGAGGGAAATTCTGAGTGATTTTGTGGAAAAAGCTTAATTAAATGGAGAACTGAGAATTGAGAATTGAGAATTGCAAAAATATTATGTTTGTTGCTAATAAGCCAATGTACATAAGTTCGAACAAATTTTTAAACACTCTTAAAAGAAAGTACGGCATAAAAAAAATGGGGTTTTCCGGAACGCTTGATCCGTTCGCATGCGGATGTCTGATTATTGCGGGCGGACAATACACCAGACTTTTCAGATTTTTAAAAAAAACCCCTAAAACCTATATTGCAACCCTTATGCTCGGAGCGTATTCCCCTACCCTTGACATTGAAAAAATAGAAAAAACCGAAAACCTGCCCCCTTTTACAAAAGAAGATATAAATAAAACATTAAAAAGTTTTTTAGGAAAACAAAAACAGCTTCCTCCGAAATACAGCGCAAAAAGAATAAACGGGCAAAGAGCCTACAACTTAATTGAGAATGTAGAATTGAGAATGGAGGATAATATATCTCAAAACGTATATTTAGAAAAAGAGATTGACATTGAAATATTCGACATTGAACTGATTAACTATTCCCATCCTTTTATTACTTTTAAAGCAAGTGTCAGTGAAGGCACCTATATAAGAAGTCTCGGATTCGATATAGCCCAGAAATTAGGTGTTGACGGTGCATTAACATATCTTGAAAGGATAAATGAAGGCGAGTTTCACTATGAATGCGAAAAGTTTTTAAACCCTCTTGAATATCTGGATTTGGAAGAAAATTTCTACCTTAAAGAGAGTGAAAACCTGTTTTTAGGCAAAAAACTCTTGGCGGACGATTTCAAAATTCAAAAAAACGGCACATATTTTGTAAAATACGGTAAATATTTTGCTATTATAAAAATAGAAGACAAAAACGTATCTTACGTATTGAACAGGATTGAGTTATGCTTGTAATATCAAGGAAGATAAACGAAAAAATAAAAATCGGCGACAACATAGAAATAACGGTGGTTTCGGTGGATAAAAACCAGGTAAAAATAGGCATTGACGCACCGAGGGACATAACCATATTAAGAAGCGAACTGATAGAACAGATCACAGCCGAAAACAAAAAAGCCGTAAAAGAAGTGGATATCGACATATTAAAAGACATATCAAACATATTCAAAGGTGAAAAGTGAAAATAAAAGCATATGCGAAAGTAAATATTTTTTTAAAAATAGTGGATCACGACGGTTTTTACCATTTAATAAAATCAAGGTTTGTGAAAGTTAAAAATTTATACGACGTAATAGAAATAACGGAAGGTGAAAAATTCAACATTATTGGGGATATAAACTGCGCGCTCAGGGATAACAGCGTATTCCGCGCCTATATCGAACTTACGAGGGCTTATCCGGACGTTAAGAAATGGTTTATAGGAAAAGAAATAAAAATACATAAAAACATTCCCGAAATGGCGGGCCTTGGAGGGGGAAGCAGCGATGCGGCCGCATTTTTGAAATTGGTAAACGAAATGGGGGGTTTCGGCCTTTCAAAAAAACAGCTCGCCGAAATTGGTAAAAAAATAGGAAGCGACGTTCCTTTTTTCATTTACGACTACGACAGCGCAAATGTTTACGGAAGGGGTGATATCGTTGAAAAATACGATGAAAAAACTCCTGATATAGAAGTGTTCACCCCTCCTATAGAATGTTCGACGCCGGATGTGTACAAGACGTATAAGGAAAGGTTTTTTAATCCGAAAGACACCGATTTTGACAAAAAAACCTCTTTGGAACTTTTAAAATCGCACACTCCTTCGGAACTTAACGATTTGCTCCGGCCCGCTTTAAGTATATGTCCGGATTTATATAAATATACGGATATGGGTTTTTTTACAGGAAGCGGAAGCAGTTTTTTTAAAGTATGTTAATTTCCTCTTAAATTTAATATAAAAAAAAATTATAATTAATTAAAATTTAACAAATTTTGAATAAATGTTCATTTTTTCTGTTATAATAACTCCTCTAAACAATTACAAGGAGAAAAAATGAAAAAATTAGGTCTGGCTTTTTTGGCTTCTGTAGCTTTGGCAACAGCTTCATTCGCCTCAGATTTTAATCCGTGGACACCGGTAAAAGCGGAAGTTAAAGCGGCATATAAATTTGTAAAAACAATTACACCTCAAGAACTTAAAAAATGGATCGATGAAGACAGGGACTTCACTATTTTTGATGTAAGGGAACCTAACGAAGTAACGGCGATGCAAATCGACTGGGTGGATACCGATGTAATGCCGAGAGGAAAATTCGAATTCATTATGGCGAGCAAACTACACGCCAATCCGAAAGCTTATGACAGAAAAAACGGTGTATTTGTGGTCGTATGTAAAAAAGGAAGCAGATCCGCATTGGTTGGTGAAAAAATGGTCAAACTTTTCGGATTTAAAAACGTTTATGTGTTAAAAGGTGGAATATGGGGATGGCTTGACGCCGGATACAGCGTTATGGACAACGCTTACCATAAAAAGCTAAAACTGGCAAAATAGCCTCTTTCTCCCTTTCTTTTTTATTATAAAATTAACTTATATTAACAATAATTTAATCTTATAGTTGTACACTTCTTCCGAATTCATAATTCGGAGGATTGAAAAATGAAAAGAAATCTGGAATTTTTCCCGTATAGCTGTTTACCGTAATTATGGGGCTGTCGGGTTTGACCATAGCTTTTGCAAAAGCGTGGCATTTTCTAAAAATCGGCTCGTTCGAATATGTTTACAAAACACTGCCCTTTTTGGACACGGTACTCTTTTTTATTGTCTTTTTCACTTATATGATTAAATGGATCAAATATCCATCGGCCGTACAAAAGGAATTTAACCATCCGGTGAAAAGCTCTTTTGCGGCGGCAATTTCTATTAGTTTTCTTCTGATATCCATAGCGTATTACGATTACGCCCCGAGTGTTTCCATTGTGTTTTGGTATATAGGTGCGCCTTTGCATCTGTTTTTTACTTACAAAGTAATGAACTTCTGGATAGAACACAAATTCGAAGTCGGACAGATAAACCCTGCATGGTTCATACCGATTGTCGGTAACGTGTTAATTCCCGTGGTGGGTGTGGACGCCCAAAGCGAAATGCTTAACATTTTCTTTTACGCAATAGGTATTTTCTTCTGGCTCGTACTGTTTACCATTGTTATATACCGAATGATATTTCACCATCCTGTGGGCAAAAGACTGCTGCCGACCTTTTTCATACTCATAGCACCCCCTGCCGTAGGGTTTATCAGTTATTTCAGAATAACTTTCGGTCTTATAGACACGGACAGTCTGTTTTTGTATTTTATAGCCCTATTTATTTTCGTTTTACTACTGACAATGATTAAAAGTTTTGTTAAACTGCAGTTTTTTATATCATGGTGGGCATATACGTTTCCTATGGCCGCTCTCAGTATAGTCACAATACTTATGGATTCGGCTTACAACAACGCTCTTACATATACGGCGTCCCTTTTTTTATTAGCCGTTACGACGGTACCGGTCGCTTTTGTTGCGTATAAAACATTTACTGCGGCAAAACAACATAAAATCTGTATACCTGAGGAGGAATAAAATGAATAAAAGAAGTTTTTTAGGCGGACTGATTATAGGTGCCGTAATTGCAATGTTTCTGGTACCTCTGTTTTTAAGTTTTCGGCTCAAAATATGCTTTTTAAACAGGTAATAAGCCCCTATTCTTTTGAAAAAACGGTAAATTTAATTACAAACAGAATTTCAAACACACCTGGCTGGCATGTCGTAACTGTTATAAACCAGGAAGAGGAGATAAAAAAATACGGAAGTCCCGACGTAGGTAAAGTTGCAATCATAAAATTCTGCAATACAAAATATGCGGGCAAAATGTTAAGTGACGACGATACCAAGTTTATGGCGGTGAAAATACCTTTGAGCATAGCCGTATATGAAGATTCCAAAGGGACCGTCAAAATATCGCTGATGAACGATTATCTTTTAATCAGAATGTTAAGCGGTACGAAAGAAGCAAAAATAATGGAAAATGTTGTAAGGGACATTCAGCATATTTTAGGATTCGTTCATTTCAGATATTCTATTTTCTAAAAAAAGCGGCTTATTTAGCCGCTTTGAATCTTCCCAATTTGTTTACCACGGTATATCCGGCTTTCATCCATCCGACCATACCGCCTTTTAATACGTATACATGTTTGAAACCGTACTGTTTTACAAGTTTTGCACCGGCTAATGTAGCGCGTCCTCCCGTTTTACAGATTACCACGTATGTATTGCCAGGTTTAAGATAACCGACGGCCGCCTTTACGTCAACAAGACCTCTCGGAATTTTTTCAAGTTCAATCCAGTCAACGGTACCTGCAGCCGTTTCGGACGGCTCTCTTACATCCAAAACGGTAAAATCCTTATCTTCGTCCATCCATTTTTTAAGTTCCGCCGGAGTAATGTATTTTACATATTTGGCGTTCGCTTTAACTTCCGCCTTAAAAACGTAAGCCATAGGACCTGAAAGTGCAAATGCGCTTGTGGCAAGCAGTGCTCCTAAACCTAAAGAAACAAGTAGTTTTTTCATTTTTCCTCCTTTTGAATAAGTGTTCACTCATTAATCAAACGAATTATAATTCACTTTTATTTAATTTGTCAAGAATTTTCTTATAATATAAGTTTAATTTATAATTAAGAAAAAGTTAAGGCTTGTTTAATTAAGCTTTGAAAGAAAAAGTCCCTTTTGAATTTTGAAGCGTGTTGAATTTTTTTATACGTTTTATTTTATTCATCTCTTCTGCGAGTCTGTTTTTTTCTTTTTGAAGAATATTCGCCGCTTCTTTCATATAGGCGAGTATCTCTTTCGCCTCCTCCTCGGTTTTAAATTCCGGCTGCGTGTTTACAACTTCCTCAAGTGCTTTAAAATCTCTGTTTATTACCGCTATTTTTAAGCGGTTTATATAACTTTTTTCCATTTTTTAATTTATTCCCGTTTCTTCTTTCCACGCCTCTATCAGGCCTTTTAACACCCTTATGACGTCATCAATATATTTCGTTTCGTTTTCAATGTTAGCTTTTGCAAGCAGTTCGAGCTGATAAGCATACAGACCGTTAAGATAATACGCCACATCGCCCCCTTTTTCAAAATCGAGAGAATTCAAAAGCTCTATAAATATATTGGAAGTTTTGATAATATATTTTACTTTTTCTTCAATATTTCCCTCATTTATGGCTTTTTTAGCAAAATTTGCAAATCTTAAAGCCCCTTCGTACAACATAAGAATAAGTTTTTCGGGCATGTCAATATTTATGTTTATCTGATTATAACTGTTTAACGCTTTATTATATGTCATTACTCCACCTTTAATTTTTTGTGTTTATCGCCTGCTCAATAGCCATAGTGATTGTCTGGCTCTGAGTATTAAATTTATTAATCATCTCATCGTATGCCGCAAACTGTTTCGCCATTATTTCGTATCTGGTATCAAGATATTTATTCATGGCATCTATTCTGTCCTGATATCTGTCCTCCTCATCTTTTATTTCACCGTCAAGAAGGTTCAAATTGGAATTGTCCCCCGTTATATTTATTTCAAAATCGGTTTTAAGATTTGTAAACATACTACCGAAAAGCCTGTTTGTAAGATCCGGATCTTTATCATAGGCCTCCCTGAATTTTTCTTCGTCAAAACTTATCATCCCTGTCCTGTCCATACTGAATCCCACATCGGCCGCGGTAAACACGGTATTTTCCGTATATTCGTTTCCGTTTAAATCGTAAGCCGTGGTTTTATTAGACATCACAACACCGAAAATATCGTTGCTGAATCTGCTTGAAAGCATTGTAAAATCGCTGTCCCCCTGAAAAAGACCGACATCTCCCGTATCTTTATCATAAGCCGTAAGACTCTGCAAATTGGAAATCATCTGGTTATAATCCGCAACAAATTTTTTAACGGCTTCAACCATATCGTCCACATTCGAAGAGATTGATACGCTCGATTCGCCTTCGCTTACAAGGTCTATATTTACCCCCGTTATCAAATCGTCCACCGTATTTGAAGAACGCTGAACCTCCACTCCGTTATAGGTAAATACGGCATCCTGTGCGATTTGAAGCCTGTTCGGGTTTGTAAAATCGGTATTGTCGTTAAAGCCGGTTGTCAATCCGGTATCGTCTATGCTTATATCCCCTATCGCCTGAATGTCAAAATTGATTTTACCGCTGTCCGAATCGAAACTCGCATTCACTTTTAAGGAATTACCGTCCGAATCTTTCAAATTTCCTCCGTTCAAAGCCGTAATAAAATCACTCACACTCATACCGTCCGTTACGTTCATTGTATAATCCGTCCCGTTTAAGGTAATTTTAAATGTTTGATCGCTTCCGCTGTCGTTTACGCTGTCGGTTTCCGAAGCGTAAGAAGCGGACGTGTAATTTACGGCATTTAAACTCAAATCGTCTATTCCTGAATAATTAAACTGAATATAGTTGTCTTCCCCCGTTTCATCGGCTTTTAACACAAGTTTATAAGGGCTATCCCCTATTCCGGTATCGATTATGGAGGCGGTAACACCCGCATTGGAGTTGTTTATGGCTTCTTTTAAATCCTCAAGGGTTCCGCCGTCTTTTAAAGTAACGGAAGTAACGACACCTCCCACGCCTATTTCAAACGTAACGTCGCTTCCGCTGCCGTTTATAACCGAATCGGTTGAAGCGTAACCTTTTGACTGAAACACGTCGTTTTCGGCAAGCTGCGTTACATTTATATCAAACGTCTGCGGACTTACCCCGTCGTTTGCGGTTACATTCACACTGCTTCCGTTTACGCTGGTATTTACTTTTGCAAAAAGGGTCCCGTCCGCCAAATCCAGAATATCCGTTTTTACGGCGGCGCCTATGGTGATAAACTGTGACAAGGCGCTCTCTTTTTTCTTTAACAAATCGAGTTTGTCTTCAAGGGGTTTTACCATAGCGTCCTGATCCGCCTGTTTTAATTTGTCTATAACGTCGTAACTCAGTACACCGCTGCCGATTCCGAGTGAAGACAATGTTCCTATATCAGCCACTTTTTATCCTTTCTTATCAAATAGCATTCCTACTACTTCCCTCATTTTTTCCATCAGTTCAAGGGCTTCTTTAGGGGGGTATTCCCTTATCACCCTCTCGTCGTTGGTATCTATAACCTGAATTGTCAATTCCCCTATTTTATCGTTAAATTTGAATTTCAACGTTGTATTAAGGGGATTTAAAGCTTTATTAAGCTCTTCTGTTAATTTTCGGAGCTCTTTTTTCAGTTTTTCCGTATCCATTTTATCCAAATCGGACATATCCCCGTTTTTCTGCGTTTTAATACCCTCCTGAATTTTTTTCGGATCCTGTTTTATATTATCCAGACCCTGTATTTTCTGCGTTACGTTTTTTATATTGCTAAAAACGTCCATTCCAAACCCCTTATTTTCTATGCATATATATCGGCGAAAATATAAAAAATTTTAATTTTTTGATAAAATTTCCTAAAACAAATTCAAACAAGGCCGTATATGCGTTATACAATCAGATGTAAATCGCCTCTTTTACAGTATACACTCGAATATTTTTTAAAGGAGAACTTAAGCCCCGACGGAACCGTAATAACGGACGATCCGGAAACGGAAGGCATACTGATCGGCAAAGACATTAAAAAGCCTTTTAACAAAACCTCTCTGTTTATCCAGCTTGAAAAACTTTTGCCTGAAAAAGAAATTTCCCTGGATGATAAAATAGAAAAGATGTTTGAAAAATTTAAAAAAGAGATAATAGAGATCTTAAAGGAGCATTATGGAGAAAAGTAACATAAAAATAATAGGCGGAAAATACAGGGGTAAAAAGCTGTATATGGGCAACAAGGAAACAACAAGAAGCACTAAGAACATTTTAAAAGAAAGCGTATTCAACACCCTTCAGTGGGAAGTTCCGGATTCCACATGGGTGGAAATGTTCAGCGGTGTCGGAAGTGTAGGGCTTGAAGCGATAAGCAGGGGCGCAAAAAAAGCGTATTTTTTGGAAAAAGATCCCGAAGCCGTGAAAATTCTGAAAAAAAACATCGATTCGATGGAACCCGAAAAATGCGAAATAATACTCGGCGACAGTTTCGAAACCGTCTGGGACGTAATTGAAAAATTAAAAAAAGACAAAGACAAAGCGTTTTTTTATTTCGACCCTCCGTTTGCAATCAGGGAAGGTTACGAAGACATTTACGACAAAGTACAGCATTTAATAAAACAGCTTCCTAAAATAAACGTGGAAAAAATTTTAATAGAACATCAAAGCGATTATGACTTTCCCGACAGTCTCGGGCTTTATAATAAAATAAAAACAAGAAAATTCGGAAAAAGCTCCGTAACATACTATGAATAAAGGAAATATTATGAAAAAAAATTTAGCAATCTTACTGACAGGCGCGGGAATAGTGTTTTTCGCCGGATGCTCCCACACCCCGCAAAAAGAAATGAAACCGATGAGCTTTAAAAGCATTGATCTTTTGGATAAATACGGAATAAACGAAAACGCTTTAATGAAAGCGAAAGACGGTTATATTTTTGTAATCCCGGACCCGAACGGGGCGGCTATTTACAAGCTTGACAAAAATTACAACCTGTTATGGAAAAAAGTGACCCCTATTTTACTCGACCCCGTAAAAACGGAGGTAAAAAACGGCATTATATACATTTTAGGATATGATCAGAAAAAAGACAAAGTGGCATTAGTGGAATATGACTTAAACGGAAACCTAAAGCGCATAAAATATTACGGAAAAAAATACGATCTCGCCAAAGATTTTTTAATCATAAAAGGCAACACCTATATAGCCGTAACCCGGTTCAGTCCCGAAAACAATTCCGATATCGTCATTTATTCGGACAACAACAAAAATTTGGATTTTTCAACCCCTTATATGGATAACGTTAAATATATCAAACCGTACAAAAACGGCATTTTGATAGTGGGAACGGTACAAAAAGATAGCGAGGACGTCCTGATAGTTTACAAAACCTTCGGCAATAAAACGCTCTGGGCCAAAGTCATAGACTTAGGAATGGACGAAATTCCGCTAAAAGTAACAATAAAAGACAATGAAATAATCCTCAAAGTAAAATCAACCGACCATATGGGGGCCGAAAAAGAGGTTACCTTCACGATAGACGAAAAAGGGAATGTGAAAAACGTAAAAAAAGGTATAGAATTTAAACAGTTACCGATAAAATATAGGACGTAAATGAATCTCAGGAAAGAATTTTTTTCAAACAATTTCGTATCGTTTCTTATAGAAAACGAACTGTTTTTTAAAAAATATAAAAAAGTATGCGTAAAAATCATAAAAGAGTACATAAAAAAACTTTCCTCCTCCAGATTTGAACCCAAAAACGAGGAAATAAGCAAATTTTACGACACGCTTTTTCTCCGGCCTTTTTTTACAAAAGAAAAAGTGGATCCTTCCCGGGAACTTTCTTTAATTTATAAACTGAACGACTACGACATAGATTCTTCATACATACTGAACAAAACGTTTTTAATGATGAGCAACAGTTATATCAAATACCTGATAAAAGAAAAAAACCCTATACTTAAACTCAAAAACCTGGCTCTGCTTCTTAATTTTTATATAAAATACATAGAGTTTCATATAAATATCGAAGCGGAAAGTTCCGCTCCGATTCCGGAAGAGATAAAACTGATTTACGACACCAAAAAACCTCTTCACCTTTTCACCGTTTACAAAGGCATACCGATAGCGCACAAAACACAGATATTGTCCGTAGACGAAAAAGAGGGGGTGATACAGGTAACGGCAAACAGCTACCAGATAGTGGCGGCCAAATTCCAAAAAGAAATCTTTCTTCTCGAAAACGACAAAAAATACAGTTTCAGAGCCAACATACAGCATTTTATCATCCATAAAAAAATTATGTTTTTAAACAATATCGAAAAGGTAAAAAGAACCGCTCCCAAAAGAAACTTCATACGGGTACAGCCGAAAGAAAAAATCAAAGTCACCCTCAAAAAAGGGACTAAAAAAGTTATTACGGAACTGTACGACATTTCTCTCAGAGGTCTTTGCGTTTTAGGGGAAAAACTGGATTTGCACATATCGGATATAATAACGCTCGAATTCATACTGCATCTTGAAAAACCTCATTTCATCATAACCGAGGGGGAAATAAAATCAATAACCAAACTGGATGAAAACACATACCGTTACCATATTCATTTCGAAGTCTCAACCCAGGACGAATATATCCTTTCAAAATACATTACGAAAAGGGAAAAGGAAATAGTAAAAGAGCTTAACACCTATATATCCAAAGAGTTTATTGTTCTGAGTTCGTAAAAACGTTTTTTGTAATCTTTAAAACGTCCGTTAAGTATCGCTTCCCTTATCTCTTTTACCAGATTTAAATAATAATGAAGGTTATGAATACTCGCCAATCTGAAATATGTAAGCTCTTTCGCTTTAAATAAATGATTTAAATAAGCCCTGCTGAAATTTCTGCAGGTATAGCAGCCGCAGTTCGGATCAACGGGGGAATCGTCAAGTTTGTATTTAGCGTTTTTTATCCTGAGGGTACCGAATGAGGTGAAAAGATAACCGTTTCTGGCGTTACGCGTGGGCATTACACAGTCAAACATATCAACCCCCCTCTCAACAGCCTCCATAATATCCTCCGGCGTTCCGACACCCATGAGATATCTCGGTTTGTTTTCAGGCAAATACGGTGCGGTGGCTTCGATGGTGTCGTACATCAGCCTGTTTTCTTCCCCGACGCTCAGCCCGCCTATGGCAAACCCGTCAAAACTATGCCCTTTGTATTCAAGAGACACCAGACTCTCGGCGCTTATCCGCCTGAATTCAAAATCGGTCCCTCCCTGAACAATGGCGAACAGATTGTTTTTTTTACCTTTGTTCACGTGATGGACAAGGCTCCTGTAAGCCCACCTTGTCGTTCTTTCAATCGATTTTTTTATCCTTTCCTTCGTATTAGGAAGAGCGATTAAATCGTCTAAAACCATCATAATGTCACTGCCGAGATTGTATTCTATGTCAATAACCTTCTCGGGTGAAAAAAAATGCCTGCTTCCGTCAATATGGCTTTTAAACCATATCCCTTCATCTGTAAATTTCACATTGTCCCCTAAACTAAACGCCTGAAATCCGCCGCTGTCTGTAAGAAAACTTCTTTTATAACCGCTGAATGCGTGAAGCCCACCGAGTTTTGCAACCGTTTCATCTCCGGGACGCAGATATAAATGATATGTGTTTGCGAGAATAATCGGCGCGTCAAGTATTTCCGTCATATCCACCGCATCAAGGCTTTTAACCGCCGCGACTGTCCCCACCGGCATAAATATCGGCGTTTTAATCTCGCTATGGGCGGTTTTTATGGTACACGCCCTTGCATTTCCGTCGGTTTTGTCTATTTTAAATTCCATATTTTTATTCTCCATTCTCAATTCTCAATTTTCCATTCGTATGATATAATTCTATGAAATTTTAACAAAAGGAACCGTTTGAATAAAATTTTAATATTCGCCGGATGCCAGGAAACCACCCTGCTGATAAAAAAAATATCCGAAAGCTATCTGAACTTGGGGGAATTTCATATCATATACGAAGAAGACGAAATCAAAAACGGTTTCAATGAAAAAGAAAACCTTTTTTTTTACAAAATAAACTTTTACGCATACGAACTTTATAAAAACCTTCTTCATAAAGATTTAAGCAAAATCATAATACTTGTTAAAAACAAAAAAGAGGCCGAATATATTTTAAGAAATTCGATAGACAAAAAAGTACCCGTTTTATTTGTAAAATTCTGGCTCGAATTCGACATTCCCCGACAAAACAACATAGAAATAATAAACATTCCCGAACTGCTAACAAACAAAATAATAGACCTTCTTCCGGGGGTCCCTCTTTTTGCAAGGGACATTGGGCTCGGAACAGGTGAAATTTTAGAAGTGGAGGTTCCGCCCCACTCGCCTTTTGTATATTCCCATCCGAACAAACTCCAAAACGAAAAAGCGAGGGTTGCGGCCATTTACAGAAACAACGAATTAAGGCTCATAAACGAAAACACAATGATTCTCCCCAACGACAAACTTCTTTTGATAGGAGATCCCGAAGAGCTTAAAGACCTGTTTAACAAAATTAAAAAAAACATAGGCGCATTCCCCCAGCCTTACGGCCAAAACATATATCTGCTTCTTGATATGAAAAACATGGAGAAAAAAGAGATTTCCTCCCTTTTAAAGTCCGCCCTTTTCCTTCATAGAAAACTTAAAAACAAAAAACTTATAATAAAAATAATAAACCCTTCCATCAACAACCAGATATATAAACTTTACAGATTCGACAACATAGAAATTATGTCCGATTATTACGAAAAATCCTATTCAAACTGCTTAAAAAAAGACGTCACCACGTTTAATATCGGTCTTATCATAACGAACAACCAGTTTTTCTATAAATACTCTTCACTGTTTTTTAAATTGAAATTTCCGGTGTTCAAAAAAGGAACCGAGTCGATAAAAAAATGCAAAGGCATAAAAGTGCTTCTTCAAAACAGGGAAATAAAGCCTATAGCATCCGTAATTTTCGACCTTTCTTTCCAGCTTGAAAAGCCCCTTACGTTTATAGACGGCGACCCCGAAAACAGACTTACGGATTTGACGGAATATTTGATGAATTTCGCAAAACTATTCAGTTTTAAAGACGTAAATATTATAAAAACAAAAACAAACCCTATTTTTTATTTGAACAAAGAGTCCAACCAGTGTATAATCACACCGTTTTCAAAAAAACCGGTGCCCAAATTATGGCAGATATTCAATCCCAAAATGGAATATTCATATCTGTTTTTAGAAAAATTCAACCAGTTTTTAATACCTGTAAAATAAGGCAAAGAAAAGGAAAATAATGAAAGTTGTAATAAAAACACCGAATAAAACATACGACATAATGATACAAAAACTGCCACGAATCACGCTTAATAAAAAAGTAGCGGTTATCACAAACCCGACAGTTGCGGGATATCATCTTAATTATTTGCTTAACCGCTTACAGGCAAAAGAGCTTAAAATCATAACGCTCCCCGACGGGGAAGAATATAAAACGATGGAATATATCACATACGCGCTTGAGAGGATGTTTGATGCGAAATATGACAGAAACAGTGTAATTATCGCTTTCGGAGGCGGTGTTATCGGTGATATGAGCGGTTTTGCGGCTTCAATCTTTTTAAGAGGAATAGATTTTATACAAGTGCCAACTACTTTGCTTTCAATGGTCGACAGCTCGGTAGGAGGAAAAACCGGAATCAATAATAAATACGGCAAAAACCTAATCGGTGCGTTTTATCAGCCCGAAGCCGTGTATATAGATACACATTTTCTCTCAACACTCCCAAAAAGGGAGTTTGCCGCGGGAATGGCGGAAGTGATTAAAATGGCGGTTATGTTCGATAAAGACTTTTTTGAAAACCTCGAAAACGAAACCCTCTCAACAGAAGAAATCATAAAAAGATCAGTGGAACTCAAAGCCGACGTCGTAAACCAAGACGAAAAGGAAAAAGGCATAAGAAGCGTTTTAAACTATGGACACACATTCGGTCATGTAATCGAAAACCTGACAGACTACAACACATACCTGCACGGGGAAGCCGTTGCGATAGGTATGGTAATGGCAAACGAACTTTCACACGAACTCGGGTATTTAAACAAAGAAGAAGCCGAAAGAATTAAAAAACTTCTTGAAAAAAACTCTCTTCCGACGCATTACGAAATTAAAGACGCTAAAGAGTTTTACGAACACTTTTTTGCGGATAAAAAAACACTTGACGATAAAATAAAATTCATTATTCCGGAAAAAATCGGAAAATATAAAATTGTGGAAAACATAGACAAACAAACAGTTATGAAAGTTTTAAAAAAGTTCGCTAAATGAGAATAACGGTTTTTTTGCTCTTCTTTTTATCGCTGTTCGCAAACGAAACGAACACAACCGTTTTAAAACAGAGATCACACAATATTGCCGAATTTTTAAAAAAAGACGAATTTTATATAAACTACCAGTCTTATCTTAACTATAAAAAACTTCAGAACCAAATATATTCCCTGGAAAAACTCGCGGGGCGGAATCCGAAAAAATACAAGGACAAACTCGAAAGACTAAAAACGGAACTCGAACTTCTAAGCAAAAACAGAAACATTTTCACAACGCTCATAAAAATAAAAGAGCTGCCCAAACCCCCTGAAGTAAACAACCCGTTTCAGATATTCAGCGCCCTTAACTATGAAAAAGAGATTGACAACGTAATAAACGAAAACTTCAAAACATACGAAAATTTTACAAAAACGCTAAAAATGCTTCAGGAGCTTGAAGAAACGAATAAAAAACTTAATATCAAACAGCCTGAACTGAAACAGGCAATAGAAGATTTCATAATGATTAACAACATATACAAAACAAAACTGAAAACCCTTGAAGCGGAATCGAAAATATACAAACAAAAAGTTAAAAAAGAGATAAACAAAGAGATAAACAAACTGATTTCTTTGATTATTTCCATCGCCATAAGTATTTTAATATTCACCCTTATCAAACTTGCCGTAAGAAAATATATAAAAGAGGAGTCTTTTTACCTTACAAACAAAATCCTGAATTTCATAAACGCCACGGTGATTCTGATAATAATTTCATTTTTTTATATAAACAACGCAACCTACCTGATTACGATAGTGGGTTTTGCATCCGCCGGTATCGCAATTGCCATGAAAGACTGGTTTATGAATATTTTCGGCTGGTTTGTGATAATGACAAGCGGAAATTTCAAAGTCGGAGACAGAATAAAAATATACCTTCAAAACGGCCAGGTAAAAATTGTGGGGGATGTTATCGACATAACGATGACAAGAATAGTTCTTTACGAAGACGTAACGCTAACCACATACCTTTACAACAGAAGGGCGGGAAGAATCGTGTTTATTCCAAACAACGTCATATTCACAAACCCGGTGTTCAACTACACCCACCACGGAATGTCGACGGTGTGGGACGGTATAGACGTTACCATCACGTTCGACTCCAATTATAAAAAAGCGGTGTATCTCGCAAAGGAGATTGCGAGCAAATATTCAAAAGGTTACACCGACATTACCAAAAGAAGGCTTCAAAAACTGAAATCGGCCTATCAAATAAAAAACGCAAACGTAGAACCGAGAATTTATACATTCATAGAAGAAAACGGAATAAGAATAAGCTGCTGGTATCTGAACAACTATGCGACGCTTAATTTAAGAAGCAACGTTTCAGCCGAAATTATAGAGGCTTTCAGTAAAGAAGAAGACATCAAAATAGCTTACCCGACCTATACTATAATAAAAAGAGACGGAAATGAAAAAATTAATGAAACTCAAACACCTTTACACTCTTAAAGAAGCGGGGGAAGAATATTTCGAAGGCTTTCATTCGGAGGAAAAAGATATACAAATGCCAAAAGAACTCGACGAACTGAAAAAAATATGCTTAAACTGCACGCTTTGCGATTTAAGCAAAACAAGAACACATGTGGTTTTCGGTGAAGGCAGTCCCGACGCAAAACTGATGTTTATAGGCGAAGGCCCTGGAGCCGAAGAGGATAAAACCGGAAGGCCTTTTGTAGGAAGGGCCGGAAAACTACTTACGAAAATCATTCTAAACGTACTGGAACTCACAAGAGAAGACGTTTATATAGCCAATATCGTAAAATGCAGACCTCCGAACAACAGGGTACCCACTATCGAAGAAGCCGAAACGTGCAAACCCTACCTTTTAAAACAAATTGATATAATTAAACCTGAAATTCTGGTATGCTTAGGTAAAACGGCTTTTATGTATCTGATGAACACGGATATACCCATATCCAGAGTAAGAGGCCAAATATTCGAATTTAAGGAGAAAAAAGTGATACCCACATTTCACCCGAGTTTCCTTTTGAGAAACCCTTCCGCCAAAAAAGACGCTTACAAAGACTTCCTGTTAATAAAGAGTATGCTATGAAAAAAATGTTTGTTTTACTCACGGCTGCGCTGCTCTGGGCCGAAACGTTAACTTTTCAGCTACCGGAGAGCATAAACGGCGGCAATGAAATTTACAAACCCTTAAACGGTACTGAGACACCGCAAATCGAAATTCCGCCAACCCCTCAGGAGACTGTAATCACCGAAGAAAACAACAAAACAGCCGTCCAAACCGGAAAAGACGAAACAAACGGCACACAAAACATCAACGTTCAAATACCGCTTCCGGGCATTGTCGAAGAGGATTTTAACGACACCTACGTTTCCATAAATTCAAAATCGGTTATCGCCGTAATGATAGACAAAAGAAAATTTTTTAAATTCATCCCTTCGATTATGAACTCTTTAAACGCTTATTACGCACAAAAGGGAATTGATTATCAAATCAGTCTATACGGCATCGAATACAACATTTCAAAAATCAAAGCCGATGATATAATATATTTTACAACCGATCCTAACGATATATATAAACTGCAAGATTATAACAAAACGTTTTATCTGCCCCTGATAAACAGAAAAGAGACGAATCTAACCGCTGCCAACATCTATTTCGGCTCAATTGACTTTCAAGATCAGATTCAAAAACTGACTTCCTTTATTGACGATAAAACGGACATAATAACGGATAACACCATTATTTCGGAAAAACTGTTAAATTACGAAATTAACTCGACATTTATCGAAAACATATACAAATTTCCGGATATTAATTACGAGGACCTTAACAACTCCTTTGTAATGTTCAACACCAGCGCGGGCAAAACGGCCCAGGTACTTTCTAAAATAACCCAGCAGGAAATAGACACTAAACTGAATTTTATTTCGCAAATAGGATATGATCCGTTAATGATTATATTGACTCAGCCGGCGGATGTGGAAAAACTTCTTATAGCCAACTCCATCATCCACACGCCTCCCGTTATTAACGAGTATGCGAATATTTTAAATTCGGACATAAGATACAACTGGATAAACTATGCGGCCTGCATCCTTGCAAACAAGGCCTACAACAGACAAAACGAAGAAGATGAATTTTATATGAGCGATTTTAACATTTACATTTTTAACAATCAAATCAACTATAACACAAAACTTTACAGAATAATAAACGGAGCTTTTAAACAGGTTGAATAAAAATGTAAAATTAAAAAATTTTAATTTTCGTTTTTATTCATAATCATCAATTTTACATTGTAACATTTTCCATTTTACATTAATATGATATAATTCCGCTTAAAAAAGGACACTAATGGCAACTTACGTTATCGGGTTCCCGAGAATCGGCGAACAAAGAGAACTTAAAAAGGCGCTTGAAGCTTACTGGGCCGGAAAATCCACTCAAGAAGAGCTGCAAAAAACCGCAAGTGAACTAAGAAAAAGACACTGGACTTATCAGAAAAACGCAGGCATCGATTTAATAAGCGTAAACGATTTCAGTTTTTACGACAATATGATCGATGCTATGACAATGCTCAACGCCATCCCTGAAAGATACAAAGACATCGACAACTGCATGGACAGATATTTCGCAATCGCAAGGGGTGATGCGAACCATAAAGCCATGGAAATGACAAAATGGTTCAATACAAACTACCATTACATCGTTCCAGAGCTTGATATTGATATGGACTTTAAAGCGAGCATCGATAAAATAAAAATCGAACTTGCCGAAGCAAAAGAACTCGGAATAAATGCAAAAGTTAATTTCGTAGGACCTATTACGTTCGTAAAACTTTCTAAAATCGTAAACGGAAGCGAGGAAGAAATTATTGAAAAACTGATTCCGGTTTACGAAGACTTAATCGCTCAAATCAAAGAACTCGGTGTAAACACAATCCAGTTTGACGAACCTTATTTCGTAACCAATCCGAGTGAAAAAGACCTTGAAATTCTTAAAAAAGTTTACGACAGAATCGGAAATCTTGCAGATGTTTTCGTAGCCACATATTTCGAACATTCAAACGAAGCAAACGAAGTACTTGCGACTACTCCTATCAAAGGTATGTTTTTAGATTTCGTAGCGGGAAGCGAAAACAGTATCAAAGCGCTTGCCGAAGCGGGTAAAATCGTAGGTATCGGAATCGTAAACGGAAGAAACGTATGGGTTAACGACATCGAAAAATCAGTAGAATTCCTAAAAGGCATCGCTGAAACTTACGACGCTGATAAAATCATGGTAGGAAGCAGCTGTTCATTATTACACGTACCTTACACTCTTAAATACGAAACAAAAATGGATGAAGACATCAAATCCTGGATTTCATACGCTCTTGAAAAACTTGACGAAATAAGAGTAATAGAAAAACTGTTCAGAGGTGAAGAGCTTAGTGAATACGAAAAAGAAGTTCTTGAAGGCAACAAAATAGCAATCGCCACAAGAAAAACAAGTGACAAAATCCACGATCCTGTTGTTAAAGACAGAGTCAGCAACCTAACTGACAAAGACAAACACAGAAGCGTTCCGTTTGAAGAAAGAATCAAACTTCAGCATGAAAACCTTAAATACCCTATTCTTCCTACAACAACAATCGGAAGTTTCCCTCAAACACCTGAACTAAGAAAACTTAGAAGAGACTATAAAAACGGCGTAATTTCTGAAGAAGAATACAAAACTCAAATAAAAGCAATGATTAAAGAACTTGTTGAATATCAAGAAGCAATCGATATCGACGTACTTGTTCACGGTGAGTTCGAAAGAAACGACATGGTCGAATACTTCGGCGAACAGCTTAAAGGTGTTGCGTTTTCTCAAAACGGATGGGTTCAGAGTTACGGCAGCAGATGTGTTAAACCACCTTTGATTTTCGGAGATGTCAGCAGACCTAAAGATATGACGGTTGAATGGATCACATACGCTCAAAGCCTCACAGACAGACCTATGAAAGGAATGCTGACCGGTCCCGTTACAATGCTTAACTGGTCATTTGTCAGGGATGACCAAAGCAGAAGAACAACCGCTTACCAAATGGCAATCGCTATAAGAGACGAAGTTGAAGCTTTGGAAGCCGCCGGAATCAAAGTTATTCAGGTTGACGAAGCGGCACTAAGGGAAGGTTATCCTTTAAGAGCTGAAAAAAGAGCTGAATATGAAGACTGGGCGATTACGAGCTTCAGAATTACAACAAGCAGCGTAAAACCTGAAACTCAGATCCACACTCACATGTGTTATTCGGAATTCAGCGATATTATGGACGCTATTGAAGATATGGACGCTGACGTTATCTCAATCGAAAACGCAAGAAGCGACAACAGCCTACTTAAAATCTTTAAAGAAAGAGGATACAAAGGTGAAATCGGACCTGGTGTTTACGATATCCACAGCCCGAGAATTCCAAGCACTCAAGAGATGGTGGAACAGATCGAAGCTATTCTTGAAGTTTTACCGGCTGAAAAAGTATGGGTTAACCCTGACTGCGGTCTTAAAACAAGAAAATGGGAAGAAGTTAAACCAAGCCTTGAAAATATGGTAAAAGCTGCAAAAGAAGTAAGAGCTAAACTTAAAAAATGAAGCTTTTGCTTTTTTTACCCATTTTTGCTTTTTCTTTTTATTATCCTGTAAATTTTAAATTCCGATTTATTCATTCTTGTATGGAAAATTCAAATCTCCAAATTCATAAATATGAATACTGCGAATGTGTATATAATAAAATCACACAGCGTTTTACATATCAGTTTTTTTCTGACAATCCCACATCTCCTGAAGTTTTAAATTTCATAAGAAAAGCATCTAAAGAATGCTTACTTGAATTGAAAGTGAAGAATTGAGGATTAAAACATAAAAATTTTTCTTACTCTCCATTCTCCATTTTCCATTTTCCATTAATATGCTATACTTCTAATTAAAAATTCTCAAGGAGATTTTATTATGAGGGAATATCTTTTTTCAAGTGAATCGGTAACAGAAGGCCATCCCGACAAAATGGCGGACCAGATCAGTGATGCAATACTTGATTACATTATAGAAAGGGACAAAAACGCAAAAGTGGCGTGTGAAACACTTCTCAGCAACGGATTTTGTGTAATTGCGGGTGAACTTAAAACAACCACTTACGCCCCTATGCAGGAAATTGCAAGAGAAGTGGTAAGGGAAATCGGATACACGGACGCAAGATACGGATTTGATTACAGAACCGCCGGAGTGCTAAACGGAATAGGAGAACAAAGCCCCGATATCAGACAGGGTGTAGAAAGAGGAGAGGAAATAGGTGCCGGGGATCAGGGTATGATGTTCGGATACGCATGCACGGAAACGCCCGAGCTTATGCCTCTTCCCATTATGCTTGCGCACAAACTCACCAAAAGACTATCTGTAGCAAGAAAAGAAGCCATCATTCCGTGGCTCAGACCCGACGGAAAAGCGCAGGTGAGCGTAAAATACGTTGACGGAAAGCCTGTAAGCGTTGAAAAAGTGGTGGTTTCAACACAGCATGAGCCTGATATAAACTATTCGGAAATCAAAGAAGCGGTAATTGAAGAAGTTATCAAAAAAGTAATTCCGGCGAATATGCTCAGTAAAAACGTGGAATATTTCATAAACCCAACAGGTAAATTCGTCATCGGCGGACCCCAGGGAGATGCCGGGCTTACGGGAAGAAAAATCATAGTTGACACGTACGGCGGCGCCGCTCCTCACGGCGGAGGGGCGTTCAGCGGGAAAGACCCCACTAAAGTTGACAGAAGCGGAGCTTATGCGGCAAGATGGGTGGCCAAAAACCTCGTAGCGGCCGGTGCGGCGGATAAAATAACCGTTCAAATTGCATACGCCATCGGCGTGGTCGAACCCGTAAGCATTTATGTCGATTCTCACGGAACTGCCAAAGTGGATGAGAGAAAAATAGAAGAAGCGGTAAGAAAGATATTCAACCTTACACCTAAAGGCATTATCGATTCACTTGATTTATTAAGACCTATTTACAAAAACACGGCCGCATACGGACATTTCGGCAGGGAAGAGTTTTCATGGGAAAAACTCGACAAAGTTGAAAAAATTAAAGAATATCTAAATCTTAAATAATTTTTTTAACTCTTTTTCTTTTCCCGTAACATTCAGTCCGTGTTCCTTATAAAACAGCTCTATGGATTTTAAGTCTTTTTTATTTCCGTTTTCATTAAAAAATTCGTATATAATTTTGCCTGCTCTTAACGCTTCGTCAAACATCGAAGCCTTTTTAAGCTCGTAAAAAATCGCGTAAATTTTATTCTTTGGTAGTTCGCAAAACAGAGGATCATCCAAAAAACTTTCGTTAAATATTTTTTGATAATCTCTTATAAGACGAATTGTTGTTTCATATTTAGAAGCGTTAAGAAATTTTTTTGCAATATTTTTAAAATTCGTTCTGTATTTTTCAGCCGGATACTTTTTAAAATATTTTTTAAGGTTATAAAAACTTTTTTCAGCTCTGTTAAAATCCCTTGATAACAAAAAATTTTCATAAAGAAAAAACATCAGATCATTCGCATAATTTTCATCGATTTTTCCTATATCCTTCAAATATTTTATTATAAGATCTTTTTTATATCTGAATAAGTTTAAAGAGTTAAGATAAGTCTTAAAAAGACCAAGAGTTTTTAACGGTTCTTTTTTAAACTCGTTTTGAAGTTTGAGCTCATAAGCAAAAAACATATATTTTTCATCCCCGTAACTTTCAGCCCTTTTAATTCTCTCCTCCAAAAGAGAAGCCGCTTTTTCTTCCAGTCCCAATTTTTTATAAAGCTTCACGAGTATGAGACTTATGTTCGTAAAAACTTCGACTTCGGTTTCTTCCACGAGTTCCAAGGCCTTTTCATAATATTTCACTGCATTTTCATCATTTCCCGATTCAAGATACAAATCCGCCTTAAACCTGTACCCTTTGACAAGTTTATTAACGTCGTTAAAACGTTTTCTGATTTCGATTTGGCTGTCGTAATATTCCAAAACCTTTGCGTATTCTTTTTTTTGATAATAATATTCGGCTATCATACCGTAAACTTTGTCAACCCTTACATAATCCCCTATTTTTTCGAAATTATCAGCCATCTGAATATAAATATCCAAAATCTTTTTATCTTTTACATTTTTTTTCTTATAAAATTCGGCAAAACCTTCCAAAACTTCATTAATCTGGTAAATATCTCCCCCTTTTTTAACCTCATCATACGCTTTTTGCAAAAGTTCGAGTTTCAAATCTTCCTCTTTTACAAAAGAACAGTATTTTAAAAGCGTAATCACCTTCCTGTAACCTTTTTGAAATCCGACAAGTTTTTCGTAATAGGCTTTTGTTTTGAGATAATCTTTTTTTTCATATTTATAAAACCTTATAATTTCTACAATCGCAGAAACATACAGCCCTTCAAGGGAGTTTTCGGATATATCCTCCACCTTCAAAATATATTTCTCAGCTTCTTCAAGATTCTTTATTTTCGCAAACGCCTGATAAAGACCGAAATATATGTTTCTTTTTTCATAAGCGCTCTCATATTCGCTTAAAACGGTTTCAATTAAATTTTCTGCGATTATTTTATATTCCGGATTGCTTTTCGAATTCGAAATCAAAAGTTTAAGAATTTCGGTATCCGTTCTGTTTTTTTCCTCGCTCGCTTTTCTTAACTTTTCAATAACGGAAAGTATATCGTCCGCAGGGAAATTTTTCTGAACGAACCTGTTAAGAAGCATAAGATAATACAGATCCGTTTCCAGCCCGTTTTTCAACACGAAGTCCTCGTCAACTTCCAAAACAAAGCGTATATAAAGGTTTTTTATTTTCGAATGCCATTTATTGTAATATTTACGGTAAACGCTTATGGAAAGCAAAAGGTTATCCATCATTTTAGAAGCGTCTATATACTGATAAATACGGGAAAGCAATTCATAACTGATTGCAAACTGTATATGGCCGTTTTCAAACAAAGAGCGTTTTATTTCAAGGGAGTTTAACGCAATTTCCAGGGCTTTATCGTTATTGTTCATTTTCAATTCGATTTTTGCAAGATTGTCCAGAATTTTTACTTTCAGAAATTCGCTTTTTACTATTTTCAAAGCTTTTAAAAGAATCGTTTTGGCGTACTGGTGCCCGTTTTCGTATTTCGAATGAAACTTCGCATTATCTATTAAAAAAAGCGTCTTTATATCTGGATCTTTAATCTTAAGTTCGAGATTTTTATATTTGTTTCTCAGATAGTCAAAAAAATCTTTTCTTTTTTTAAAAGGAAGCTTTTTATGAAAAAGATATTCCTGCTTTCTTCTGAGATAATAATAAGCCCCTAAGTATTCGGAATCCATCTTTACAAAAGGGAGCATGGAAATAACATAATTAAGTATTTTGTAATTTTTGATTTCCAGTCCGACAAGAGCCTCTTTTATTAAAAAATAGGCTTTATTGTCCGCGCACATTAAAAAGCCTTCCTTAAAAAGATCTATTAAAAACTCATATTCGCCTTTTCTTTCGAAATCTTCACTTATGCTTTCATACCATTTTTTTACATCATCGAATCCGGCAAAACCCGTCAGATGATAAACCGCCTCCTTCATACACAGCCTGTCCAGGTTTTCTCTTCCCTTACGGTAAAAATACTCGAACATATACCGGTGCAGTTCTTTTTTCCTCTCGGGCGACATTCTCAAAATAAAACTTTCCCTCATAAGCTCGTGCATATAAAAGAATTCTCCGCTGCGTGCAAAAAACGAAAACGAAAGAAGCTCCCGAAAAATAATATCCGAATAGTTCTTTCCGTATATGTACTTAAACATACCCACATCAAAAATTCTCGCAACGGAAAGTATTTCAAGCTTTTGAATGTCGTTTTCGGTCAGACTTTGTATAAACCGGTTGAATATCCGTTCTTTTTTTATAATTTCGGTATCAAAACTTTCCCTGTTTTTTTTATACATATCAACGGCAAGGGCAATATAAAAAGGGTGCCCCTTTGAGGCGAACACTATTTTTTTAACGATACCCTCTTCCTTGACACCGAGCTTTTTTACAAGTTTTTCACTTTCCTCTTCGCTTAAATCCTCCAGATGTATATATTTGCATTCGTTTTGAAAATCGATTCTTTCCCTGCCCGAAACGACTATAAAAGCGACTTTGCCGACAAATGAAATAAAGTTTTTAATCCAGTCTTGGGCGTCCGTGTTTTTGGTAACGCTTTTTTCAAAAAGCCTTTCATACGTATCGAACAAAAAAACCGTTTTACCGTTTCTTTCCAGATCCATTCCTAAAAAAATGGGAAGATAACGCTCTATTTCGTACGCTTCCTTGTTTTGAAGGTTTTCGATAAATTCCAGCGCTTCTTTGTTCAAACCTGCCCTCAGGGCAAAATTTTTAAAATTTCTGAAAACTTTGTTTAGATTAGTTATATCCACAGGTAAAAAAGTGTTTACAATAATTCCCAAATCCTGTGTAAGGAAACTCAAAATGTTATTGGCGACGCTTTTATTCTCCCTGTAATCGCTGAAAGATTCGTTCGGATGTTTTTTCTGCCAGTAAATATAAAACACCATAAAAAAATAATAGGCTTTTACACCTTTCTCATAAAGCTTAACGTAAATATCCTCATAAAATTTTTCAACGCCGATAAAATTGCTTAAATCATATTTAAAAACGTTCACCCCCTTCGATTCGAAAATATTTTTAAGCTCGCTTAAAAAAGTGGTTTTGCCTATTCCCCCCACTCCATAAACGTTTATAACATTTTCACCGTCATAAAAAGCTTTTTCAATTTCATTTAATTTTTCCCGCCTGCCTATAAAAACATTTTTATTCTCATCCGTTTCCTCTAAAAAATTTAAAAAATATTCCTCCACTTTTCACCTTTTTTTCTTTATTATATCAATTGTTATGCTAAAATTTAAAAAAAAAGGAGAGAAAATGAAAAAATCACATTTGCAAAAATTTCCGGACAGTGAAGGTTTTTTCGGAAGATTCGGAGGCGCTTACATTCCGGACGTTTTAAAAGAGGAATTTGAAAGAATTACAAAAGCTTATATGAAACTCAGACGTTCGCACGATTTTTTAAGCGAACTTAAAAGAATTAGAAAACACTACCAGGGGCGCCCCACTCCCGTTTATCATGCAAAAAGACTCTCCGAAGCTTTAGGAGGGGCACAGATATATCTGAAAAGGGAAGATTTAAACCACATGGGCGCACACAAACTAAACCACTGTATGGCTGAAGCCCTGCTTGCGAAATATATGGGCAAAAAGAAACTTATTGCCGAAACGGGAGCCGGACAGCACGGAGTGGCCCTTGCCACCGCTGCGGCTTATTTCGGACTTGAGTGCGAAATACATATGGGTGAAGTGGATATTGAAAAGGAACATCCGAACGTTGTAAGAATGAAAATCCTCGGAGCCGAGGTAATTCCGGCCACTCACGGGCTTAAAACACTAAAAGAAGCCGTCGACAGTGCGTTTGAAAGCTATGTAAAACAGATAGACACCGCACTTTACGCAATCGGAAGCGTTGTGGGACCTCATCCGTTTCCTATGATGGTAAGGGATTTTCAAAGCGTTGTGGGGTTTGAAGCAAAAGAGCAGTTTATGGAAATGGTGGGATTCCTGCCCGATAATGTGGTGGCGTGTGTAGGCGGCGGAAGCAACGCCATGGGAATTTTCAGCGGGTTTATTGACGACGAAGTGGAACTTTATGCGGTCGAGCCTTTAGGAAAAGGAACTAAACTCGGAGAACATGCCGCAACGCTCATGTACGGTGACGAAGGCGTTATTCACGGATTCAATACCGTTATGCTAAAAGACGAAAACGGCGAACCGGCTCCCGTTCATTCAATCGCCAGCGGACTTGATTATCCGGGTGTGGGACCTGAACAGGCCTATCTTAAAGAAACAGGAAGATTAAACATAGCCGCAATTACCGATGAGGAAACAATCGACGCATTCTTTGCATTAAGCCAGTATGAGGGTATAATTCCGGCGCTTGAAAGCGCTCACGCCGTGGCTTACGCCATGAAGCTCGCAAAAGAAAAACCGAACGACACCATCCTGGTAAACCTTTCGGGAAGAGGAGACAAAGACATCGATTACGTGGTTGAAAACTACGGAGTCAGGGAAATTAAACTCTGAAAAATTTTCAAATAATATTTTTCCTCTTTCTCCTTTTAATCTGATAATTAAGTAGTTTAGAGATAATTTAAAATTTTTTGATATAATCTTACAAAAAAGGTCATTTAGATGCCCAATGAAAGAAAAACCGAAAATATTATAAGAAAACATTTTCAAAAATTTCACAATATAATTATGGAAGAACAACAATCCGATAATAAAAAAATAGACAAATTATTAAAAAATGCTTCAAAAAAAGGAAACGGAAAAGGATATCCCGAATTTATTATAACTTATAAAAACAATCCTAATTTTCTAATAGTTATAGAATGTAAAGCCGATATTACAAAACATAAAAGTAAAAGTTTAGACAAATATGCGGAATATGCGGTTGACGGTGCACTTTTATACGCATCATTTTTAAGTAAAGAATATGATGTTTTAGCAATAGCCGTTAGCGGAGAAGAAGAAAACAACTTAGAAATCAGCCATTTTTTACAGTTAAAAAACACTACAAAAGTTTACGAAGTTTTTGATAATAAATTATTATCCCCTGATGAATATGAAGAAGGTTATAAAAAAGACGAAAGAAAATTCAATCAGGATTTTCAAAAGCTTTTATCTTACTCTAAAGAATTAAATACAAAATTACATTCATATAAAGTGGAAGAAAATAAAAGAGCCCTTTTAATAAGTGCTATTTTAATAGCTTTAAACGACAAAGCTTTTTACAGTTCTTATCAATATGAAGAAGAACCGAAAAAATTAATTGAGAGTTTATTAAACGCTGTAGAAAGCAAATTAAAAATAAAAAACAATCAGTATTTAAATGATATATTAACCTCTTTTTTATTTTTAAAAACCCACACACGATTATCTAAAGAAAAACATATTCTAAAAGATTTAATAAATGAAATAGATAATAATGTAAATGCCTTTATAAAAACATATAAATATTTTGATACCTTAGGACAATTTTACATAGAATTTCTAAGATATGCAAATGCGGACAAATCATTAGGAATTGTTTTAACACCTCCTCATATAACCGATTTTTTTTGTGAAATTGCTAATATTAATAAAGAAAGTATAGTATTAGATATCTGTGCAGGAACCGGCGGATTTTTAATAAGCGCTATGAAAAAAATGATAATTGATGCTGCAGGAGAAAAAGAAAAAGAACAACATATTAAAGAAAAACAAATTATCGGTATAGAATATCAAGACAGCATTTTTACTATTCTTGCATCAAATATGTATATTCACGGAGACGGCAGAAGTCAATTATTTAAAGGAAGTTGTTTCAATCAAGAAATTAAAGAAAAAATAAAACCGTTAAAACCTAACACATTATTATTAAATCCTCCGTATAAAACCGATAAAAAAAACGATAAAGAAGAATTGGAGTTTGTATTGAACGGACTTGAAATGATAGAAAAAGGAGGAATTGGAGTTGTTATCATTCCTATGAGTAGTGTAATAGAAGAAAAAAAAGAGAAACTTTTATTAAAAGAAAAATTATTAAAAAAACACACGCTTGAAGCGGTATTTTCAATGCCGGATGAACTTTTTTATAATTCACAAGTCAGCGTAAATACCTGCGTAATGGTTATAAAAGCAAAAGAGCCTCATCCGAAAGGTTATAAAACATTTTTCGGTTATTTTAAAAACGACGGCTTTATAAAAGTAAAAAACAAAGGGAGAATTGATTTTTATAACAAATGGAACTTTTTAAAAAACACATATATAAATTTGTACAGAAACAAAGATGAAAAAATAGGTGTCAGTATAAAAAAGGAAATAAGTCATAAAGATGAATGGCTCGCAGAAGCTTATATAAATATAGATTTTAATATAAGCGAACAGGAATTTAATAATTTTATTTACGATTACGTAGGAAATCTGTTTTTATTAAAAAAAATCAAATCAATTTCCCCAAAAAGTTTAATTACAAAAAAAATACCTTTAAAAAAAGACTTTCAATATTTTGATTTAATACAATTTTTTGAATTTAAAAAAGGGGAAAGATTAGTAAAAACTTCAAGAAAAAAAGGAAATATACCTTTTATCACATCCACCTCCTTAAATAACGGTATAGCGGAATTTATAGATTATGAAACATTCAAAAACGAAAAAAAATTATTTAAAAATAATATCACCATTGATATGCTGGCAAATGTTTTTTTTCACGGCTACGAATATTTTAGTGATGATAATATTCATTCTTTAATTCCTAAAAACAAGTATAAAAATTTAATAAACAAATATAATTTGATTTTTATTGCAACTCTTTTGAGAAAAATTTCGATAAGATACGGATATGGAAGACAAGTAAGAATTAAAAGATTGAAAAATGAAAAAATTGCACTTCCTGTAAAAAACAATGAACCGGATTGGAAATTTATGGAAGAATATATAAAAACTTTACCTTATTCTATAAATATATAAAAGGAGATTATATGGATTTTTTTAAAGTCATTCAGACAATCGAAAGCGTACAGCATCCCGCAATCGCCACAAGCCTGGTAAATTTAGGCATTTTACAGGATATCGATTTTGAAGATAACACCGTTAAAGCTACATTTGTATGGCCTTTTGCTAATATTCCGATAAGAGAGCAGATTATAAATTCTGTCGCAATGCCTTTAAAAAGCATGGGACTTGATTTTGAATATGATGAAAGAATAATGAGCGAAGAAGAAAAACAAAAATTCCTAGAACTAGAGCAAAAATACTGGAAAGGAGGTCCCGCAGCCTGCGGGGCTTAATTTCCAAATTATTTAGAAAGCAAAATACCAAGCCATTTTGTTTTTTCATTGCTCATAAGAGCCAATTTAAGCGTCATTGTTAAAGGAACCGCCAAAAACGTTCCTACAACACCAAAAACCCATCCCCACAAAAGCAATGAAAAAAACACAACTGCAGGCGAAAGTCCCAGCCCTTCACCCATAAGTTTAGGTTCTAATACGTTTGAAACTACGTTGTTTATAATAAGATAACCGATACTCACATAAATAAAAACGCTTACATCGTATGTTACAAATGCGATCAAAACCCCGGGAATTGCTGCAATAATAGAACCGACAACCGGAATAAAATTGAAAATAAAAGCCAAAATCCCCAAAAGCCATGCATAAGGCACTTTAAAATATAAAAGCATCAACGTTACTAAAAACCCGGTTAAAAAAGAAGTAAATGTTTTTATAATAAAATATTTTTGAGTGTTTTTAAAAAACGTTTCAAACATTTGTTTGTTTGCAAAAACTAAAGAGAGTTTTTTATTAAAATTACGGGCTTCAAATATCATAAAAGAAACACCTATAAATACGATTAAAAACCCTTTTAAAACATTCCCGGCCTTTGCCAAAAACGTTTTTGCCAATACAATCATTTCACCGCCGCTTAAGATATCGGAATCTATTTTTAAGCCGTAATTTTTTAAAAACCCGTTAATTTCACCTATAAGCCCTAAAAATTTCTCCTGATAAAAAGAGGCATTTTGCAAAAACTCTTTTAAAGAAGAATTTATAACCATAAACATAATTCCAAATCCCAAAACAACAAGCAGTGCGGAAAATATATATCCTACAATTAAAGGAATCCCTCTTTTTTCCAAAAAAGTAACCAAAGGATAAACCAGCATCGTTAAAAAAAGCGATAAAATCAAATAGATTAAAAAAGGGGAAAGAAATTTAAGTCCGATAATCGTAATAATTGCGGCTGCAATGTAAACAATATACATCAGTCAATCTTTAAAACGCTCAAAAACGCTTCTTGAGGAATGTTTACCTTTCCTATGGCTTTCATTCTTTTTTTACCTTTTTTCTGTTTTTCAAGAAGTTTTCTTTTCCTGCTTATATCCCCTCCGTAACATTTAGCCGTTACGTCTTTTCTGAGAGCTTTTACCGTTTCACGCGCGATTATTTTATTTCCTATACTTGCCTGAATCGCTACTTCAAACAACTGTCTTGGAATTAACTCTTTCATCACCTTGATAAGCTCACGTCCCCTTCTTTCGGCTTTGTCTTTTGGAACGATTACACTAAGAGCATCCACAGGCTCACCCGCAACCCTAATATCCATTTTTACAAGATCGCCTTCCCTGTAACCGATAGGCTCGTAATCAAAACTCGCATAACCTTTTGTAAGAGTTTTGAGTTTGTCATAAAAATCGGTAACTATTTCATTAAGAGGTATTTCATATTCTAAAAGCACCCTCTCAGGGCTTAGATAATCCATTTTGCTCTGAATACCCCTTTTTTCGTTTAAAAACTGAATCAGATTCCCCACAAATTCATTAGGGGTCAAAATTGTGGCTTTAACATAAGGCTCGTAAATTTTATCTATTTTATTAGGAGGGGGAAGTTCGCTTGGATTACTTATTTCTATCTCTTCGCCGTCTGTCAGTTTAACTTTATACGTAACGCTCGGAGCGGTTGCAATCAGCTCAATTCCAAATTCCCTCTCAAGCCTCTCTTTTACAACCTCCATATGAAGCATACCTAAAAAACCTACCCTGAATCCGAATCCTAATGCCTGAGATGTTTCAGGCTCAAACGTAATTGACGCATCGTTAAGTTTGAGTTTTTCAAGTGCATCCCTTAAATCGTCGTATTTATCCGTATCAATCGGATAAATCCCTGCAAACACGAAGCTTTTGGCCTCTTCAAATTCATCGGCAGGCTCTTTTGCCGGATTTTTGGCATCGGTAATCGTATCACCTACCCTGATATCCGCCACGTTTTTAAGTCCCATTACCACAACGCCGATTTCACCCGTTTTGATTTCGTCGGTTTTTAGCTTTTTAATCGGATGCGGATAGTAAAGGTCTAAAACTTTATGCTTTTTACCAGTACCCATAACAAGCACTTCCTGGTTTTTCCTGATGCTCCCGTCAAATACTCTTACAAGACACACGGCCCCAAGATAATTGTCAAACCAGCTGTCGTAAATCAAAGCTTTGGCTGGAGCCTCAGGGTCCCCCTGAGGTGCTGGAATTCTCTCAACTATAGCGTCAAGCAGCTCTTCAATCCCTATTCCCG
>NZ_JBMYAU010000043.1:0-3003 GCF_053994455.1 Nautilia sp.
TTTTAAAATTACGACTAAAAAATCGATAATCGAATTATTTTGTTTTTTATTATTGTTTATTTTCATTTCAGACACTTTTGCATAGTTATCTGTTATTTTATACTATTTTGTATAATTCCAACAAAAAAGGAAAATCTTGTATCTTGTAAGCGAAGAGCGTCTTGAAAAAATGAAAAGCATTTTAAACACACGCCAAAACACACTGAGGGTGTTTATGGATCACGTTTTCTCATCCCACAACCTTTCTGCAATTGTAAGAACATGCGATGCGGTAAACGTCGGAAAGCTATACTACAGACACCAAAAAAAAGTCAGACTCAACAACGACATAACAATGGGTGCGCATAAATGGATATTTCACGAATATATTGAAGATATTAAGGAGTTTTACAAAAACGTAAAAAAAGACGGCTATCAGGTGGTGGTGACCCTTCTTGATGACGAAACGGTTGATTTCAGGGAGGTTGATTATACAAAACCGACTCTTATAGTACTCGGCAACGAAGTGGACGGTGCAAGCGATATAAGTATAAAATACGCGGATAAAAAAGTAATAATCCCGATGTACGGAATGAGCCAGAGTCTTAACGTTTCCGTGGCAAATGCGGTAATCTTATATGAAGCGCAAAGACAAAGAGCGGCAAAAGGCATGTATGACAGCCCTTCACTGCCGGAAGACGTAATCGAAAAAACACTTAAAAAATGGGCTTATAACGATATAATTGAAAAAGAATTAAGACGCGTAAGGCACAAACATAAAAACTAATCACTCTTTATCAAGCTCTTTCCACGCCTTATCGGCATCCTGTTTTTGCATTTGAATCGTATTGGTGTTATTTATTTCTTTACTTGCGCAGCCTGTTATAAAAAACAGTGTCAATATTAATAAAATTATTTTTTTCATTTTAATCCTTTACTATTAGAGTAATCCGTCTTTTTTCAGTGATTATTTTTAATTTTTTACCGGAAAATCCGCTTACATTAATATAAATTGTATTAGCGTCTTTATAACCTATTTTATTAATTTTCACACCTCTTCTATATTCGTATCTTAGCTTTGACAGCACATCCGTCCCGTCTAACGGTCTGAAATAGATTAAATAAGTCATATCGGGTTTTATATAATAAACACCTTTTTTTCCGATAACGGTAATTACAGGGAGATTTTTTCCTCAACGTCAAAACCCCATTCAAAATGCTTTATCTTACCGTTTAAAACAAAATCCGCTTTTACTTCATAATGAGCACCGTATTTCAGCCTTTCAAGAGGAAACAGTACGAAATCGGTAT
The DNA here is from genome assembly GCF_053994455.1 of Nautilia sp. Taxonomy (NCBI): domain Bacteria; kingdom Pseudomonadati; phylum Campylobacterota; class Epsilonproteobacteria; order Nautiliales; family Nautiliaceae; genus Nautilia; species Nautilia sp. The sequence goes on from NZ_JBMYAU010000043.1 coordinate 1,291, forward strand.
TTTTCAGCAAATGATTGACATCGTTTCGGGATGTAATCAGTTTTACTTTTTTTACCTTTTGTCCGTCTCTATACAGCTCAAAAGATATAAAATGAAGCTGCTTACAATAATACGGATTAAAACTGATACTTACCGGATATCCGCAAACACCGTACTCGGGGAGAGGATCCGGAATTTCCTCATAAAACGCGGCGGGAACGTTTTTCATACCGTCATACGGCCACATTACTACCAAAGGATTATTGCGCATCTGTTTAAAATATGCATTTTCAGGGATTATTTTTTTTCTGTTTTTACATAAGTTTGCAATCCCTTTTTTATATCCGTCTTCTTCAAAACAGGCTTTATTAATATAACTGTTACCCATATCGTAAATATAAATATCTTTAAGTTTGTAAAACCCTATTTCGTTAATATTAAAATCCAAAAATCCCAAACGGTGATAAACCGCACCGAAAAGATCTTTTACCGAACCGTTATACGTATCTTCTCCCTTCGAAAGGTTTTCTATCACAAAGCGGCTGTTATATCCGCATGAAAGAGCCCTTTCGGCCGGGGTTACCCCGCTGAAATCCCTTCCGTACCGTTTTTGTATATGAGTAATAACATTATTCGAATAAACATATTTCGCGTGCCATTTTGCGGCAAGCTCCAAAGACGGGTTTTCAGAAAGCCTGTTTAACCCCACAATCTCCCTGTACGTGTTTATAAGAAAAAGGGGTTCGGAAAAAGAATAAAGTAAAACCGTGACAAATAAAATCAATTTTTTCAAAATTCAATAATCCTTCCCACACCGCCGGGAATATAATTTTCCTCATAAACCTCTTTACATATTTCCAACGCCAGATCACCGCTGCAGTGAGTGGGGGTTACATACTCAACCCCTAAATTCTTCAGTTCGTAAACCGTACTTATTATCTCCTTTTCGCTGCTTCTCATAAGATGAAAGCCCCCGAGTGCATACAAGACAGGTTTGTTAAGTATTTCTTTTGCCCTGCGTACAATATTTACAATTCCGGGATGTGCACAACCGGTTACAACCACACCGAATTCACCTTCGTCTATTACAAGGCTCTGCTCGCCAACCGGCTCCATCACCCCCGTGGTATAAAAATTTCCGAAAAGTTTCTTCGGACTACTGTCCACCACAATTGTTTCACGTGAAAGCTTTTTAAGATCCCTGATGTAAAGTTTTGAAAGAGAATCCGGCAAAATAAGACTCATTTTCCCGTTTACATCCACAATGCTGTCAATCCCTCCGATATGATCCCAGTGAGGATGGGATATAAAAAGGTATTTGAAGTTATTAACATCAAATCCCATTTTTATTATGTTTCTTACAAGCGCACGCCCGTTGCTTCCCGTATCAAAAAGAAAATAGTCGTTAATTACACACGAAAAGCCCCAAAAACTCTCTAACTTATCATTTGCCGTATAATTGTCAAAAACTATGCTAAATTTCATTTTAATCCTTTAAAAACTCAAAATTATTATCTCCTAGCCAATATTTTTCATATTTTTCACTTACAGAATTTATATCATTTGCTATTAGTTTCAAATCGAAAGTAATTTCAAAATTTTTATAATAAAATATTTTTGCATTTCCTTTTTTATCTAAAAATAATTTTTCAAATTCATCTATTTTATTTTGATAATCCGCATTGCTTGTCCCTTTAGGATCTACAAAAACAATCTTATATTTTTTATCTTTTT
>NZ_JBMYAU010000044.1:0-7509 GCF_053994455.1 Nautilia sp.
GTAATAGAATTAAAAACTGGTCTGAAATTTATCCTCAGCTTGTGATATATTTCCAGGATATTTTAGTAAAATACATTTAAGGTTTAAGTATGAGGTTTACGGTTTACACAGTTAATCTGATGGGCTCTAAAAATCTCGGTAAAATCATTATTTTTAAAAAATTGACTTATAAAAAGGGCTACGAAAAGGACTAAAAAAATACTAATTATAAAGTTTTCAAAAATTCCAAAGTTCCTATTATAATCCCTTTTGGACTTGGAGGACATCCGGGAATGTAATAATCGATTTTTAAATCGTTTCCTTTTATTGCGTATGTTTTTTCAAAAACTCCTAAATCTTTTACACAGTCTCCTATTGCTATTACCCATTTTGGACTTGGCATCTGGTTATAACAGTCAACGGCGTGATGATACATATTCATAGTCATAACCCCGCTTAAAAACATAACATCCGCATGTCTCGGACTTGCAACAAAATGGATTCCGAGTCTTTCAAGGTCATAGTATGGATTGCTTAATGCGTTGCATTCTGCTTCACACGCATTGCAGCTTCCGCTGTCCACCATTCTTATCGCAAGGCTACCTGCAAAATGTTTTTTGATTTTATCTTTAATCTGTTTTTTAATCTCTTCAAGTTCCCTGTCAAATTCCAAATTTTCGGTAACTATTCCCGTTTTAATTCTCTTTTCCCAGAATCTTAGCATTTTTATCCTTTACAAATCGTTTCCGGCATAACTTAAATCAAAACTTTTATTAATAAGTGGAAAATCCGCGATAATATCTTTGTAAATTGTCGTGTGAAAGGCCTGCCAATTAATATGTGACGGGTCGCGAACGTAAAACCTGTCGACTACTCCTTCTTTAATTTTCATATACATAAAAAGCTCACCGATAGAACTTTCTACAAAACTCATATATTCTCCGTCTTTAAATTCATTGAGAATTAGTTTTTCTTTTTTATCGGTTTTGAAATTTTTAATCATTTCTATTGAATTTAATATTTCTTTTATTCTTACTCTAAATCTATCCGATACTTCGCCTTTATTTCCAAGCTGCATTTTATATCCGAAATTTTTATAAAAGATATTATCCCTTACATCAAGTTTAATTCCGCTTGCTCTTGCTGCTACTCCGACAACTCCGTATTTGATAGCCTTTTCTTTACTTAATGCTCCTGTCGTATTGAATCTGTCCCACAAACTTGCAATATCGTTTATCCAATCTTCAAAAAACTCAACTTCTTTTTTCAAATAATTCATGAATTCGGTCAGTTCTTTATAGTCAATATCAACTTCTTCTTTTATTGCCCCGAAACCGAATCTGTGCCCGGTAATTTTTGCCATAATCCTTCTTGCTTCTTCTGCGAGTTTACCCATAAAAGCAAGTGCCGCGGCAAAACCTGCGTCGTTTGGAATGAATCCGAGGTCCGTTAAATGGTGAATTATTCTTTCAAGCTCAAGTAGAGTGAAATACTTTTGTTTTAAAGAGTTTGGAATTTCCTTTTCGCTTGCCTGACTTAAAATATCCATAAATGCGATTTGATAAGCGATACTCTCGTTTCCGCTTATTCTCTCAACTATTTTTTTAATTTCTTGAGGTTTTTTACCCTCAACCATCTTTTCAATGCCTCTATATTTGTAAAAATGCCTCACTTCCAAATGAAGTATTTCTTCTCCGGCCTGTGAAAACTGAAAATGTCCGGATTCGATAATACCTGCGTGAATGGGACCAACCGGCACTACAAAAACGTTGTCGCCTTCTATTTCTTCGTATTTATACGGTTGAAAAACACTAAAATCGATATCCTTTTTATTAAAATCCTTTCTTAAAGGATAAATATGTTTTGGAAATCTCTCGTGTTTTACAAGGGGTCTTTTGTCAAACGACCCTTCAAATTCTATTCCAAACTCATCCTTTATTTTTCTCTCCATCCATATAGCGGCTGGATATTTAGGCATAAGAGATTTAACAATCGGAATTTTTCTATCAACTTTTTGACGTATAATTTTCTTGTCAAAAACGTCTATTATTTCGAAATGGTCTTGTGTTTCAAGCGCAAATCTTACTATCAGTCTCATTTTACAATTCCTTCAATATATTCGAAATTTTGAGGAAGTAAAAGAAGAGCGGCTGAAATTAAAAGAATAAAAATAGCAATTATTTCGCTTTTATAAACTTTTTTTTCTCTTTCTTCTCCTGCGTAAAGCATATCCTGATAAATATGAACGAACTTGTAAAAAATGATACTCAAAAGCCCTAAAATCGCAAAAATCACCAAAAGCATCAAAAAGAAATAATGTGAATTTTTTGCGACGTCCACCATTGCTTTAAATCCGTATATTTCACTGAAAAACATAGGGCTTGGAGGAAGTGAAATTACACCTAAAAACAAAGCCGCTATCATAAACACCGCAAATTTATTGATATTTTTCAAAACGCCTTTAAATAAATATTTTTTGTTTTGTTCTAAAATTTGAGAACTTATAAAGAGTCCCGGTTTCATAAAAGCGTGAGCGGCAAAGTGAAGTATAGCCGCAAAATACCCGCCGCTTATCCAAAACAGGGCAATCAGACTCATATGCTCAATTCCCGAAAGTGAAAAAAGACGAACGAAATCTTTTGCCCTGTAAAGAAGAAAACTTACAAAAAAAAGAGTTACCAAAATATAGCCGTATCCGATACCTATTAAGTGAGAATAATTTATATGTTTTTCTATTTCGCTGAACCTGAAAAATCCCAAAATTATCGCACTCTCAAGTATTCCGCTAAAAAGTGCCCCTACCTGGTAAATAGAAGATCTTTCGATGTCGCTAAGCCACAGATTCATAGGGAAAAATCCCATTTTTATAAACATTCCCACCATTACGAACAAAAACCCGAGTTCAAAAAGATAGCTGTTTATTTTTTGAGTGTTATGCATAAGCGTAAAGAAGTTCATGGCATTTTCACTTAAAACGTTTTTACTTGAAGCGTATATTAAGATAATTCCAAAAAGTATTAAAGAAATTGCAATGGCACCTACGATTAAATATCTCCATGCCTCAATATCGGCTTCTTTTGTAACTTTTACTTTTATCATATAAACGGTAGAGAGGGTTGCGAATTCAAGTCCAATCCAGTAAAGCCCCATATTGTTTGAAAGTATAGAAATAGTAATTCCGATCCAAAAAATGGCAAAAAATCTGTAAAATCTTTTAATGGATTTTTCGTTTAGATTGATTCTTTTTGGCAGAGAAATCATAGAAACAAACACCGCAACCGCTACTATTGAAGAAACGGCCAAAACGAATCCTCCAAGTTTGTCGATAAAAAAGTATTTATTTACAAAAGGATGAAACAATACGTAAATCACCCCTACGGCTACGGTGGAAGATATAGCGGCTATAACAGTTCTGTTAATTTTAAAATAGCTGAGTATAAATATTAAAATTGGCGGAATAAAAAGATACAGCATTTATTCTCCTTGATATTTAAAAAGTAGGTTTATTATCAAAATAAACATCATCAAATCAAAAAACACGCCAAGCTCTATAAGCATAGGCATTCCCTCTGTCGCAACCACACCGAGTAAGAAAAGGGCATTTTCAATAAACAAAAACCCCACAATTTTTGCAATCATTCTTTTATGCTCCATTATTAAAAGCAGGGCTAAAAAGAGCGAACTTATCGAAATAGCCACAAAATTCGAATGAGTTGCGAACGTTTTTAAAACGGGGGTTATTAGATAATATGTAAATACCAAAATCACAGGTACGAGTATCGTTAAATACTGGATTTTTATAATCGGCGTAATGTCCCTTGAAATTTTAAATTTGAACGTAATTTTTTTAAGAACAAACGGTATGATTAAAAATTTTACTATTACCGTAATTATTCCCATAACAATAAGTTCGTTAAGAGCGTAAATTTTACCCAATGTAATTCCAATAAGTCCCAAAATAAAAGAGTTTATACCGTACCAGAAAAAAAGCCTGAAAAGCCTGTTCGTAAAAAGGGCGGTAATCAATACCGCTATGAAAAAACCTATTAAAACGTTTATCATTTCAAACTCCCACCACGTAATAGATAAAAAGACTCAAAAATCCGAAAATTATCGCAATTCCAAGGAGATGCGGCACTTTAAAGAGCCTTAGTTTTGCCGTGTTTACTTCTATAAGGGCAACCGCAGTTGAAACTAAAATAAGCTTAATTATAAACACCAAAAGAGCCAAACACCAGCAGAGATTTACTCCAAAAGGCAAAAACAGATTAACAAAAAGAGTAGCAAAAATTGCAAATTTAAGCGCGCTTGCCGTTTCAATGAGGCCCAAATCGGCTCCTGTCGATTCGAGTATCATTGCTTCATGTACCATTGTAAGTTCCAGGTGAGTTTCCGGGTTATCAACGGGAATTCTTCCGTTTTCCGCAATTAAGATAATAAAAAAACTGATAGCCGCCAATATAAAACTTGCTGCGTGGTTTATATCGAAATAATTATTAAGGTTTAATACGGCTCCACTAATTCCTATACTTTGTCCGATAAGCGAAATTGAGAAAATTGTCAGAATCATAGCGGGCTCAACAAGTGCTGAAATAAAAGCTTCCCTGCTGCTGCCTATTCCCCCGAACGCACTTGCACTGTCAAGCCCAAGGAGCATTAAAAAGAAAGTAGAGAGCGATAAAAGTCCGGTAATAGTAAAAGCGTCAATAAAGGAGATATAAAAATTGCCTTTAAAAATCGGAGGCATTAAAAAAACCACCACAACAATAGGAGCTAAAATCATAAATACAGCAATTCTGCTGATAACGCTTGATTCTTTTGCATAAATAAGCTCTTTTTGAATAAGTTTCATAAAATCAACGTACGGCTGAAAGGGTGAGAGCGGTTTTTTAAATAAAAGATACATTTTGATTGACTTAATTAATCCCAGTAAAAATGGAGCGATTAAAAAGATTATCAAAACAGTCAGTAAATAATTGATCATTTTTTCTCTCCGAAAATAAATTTGAAAAATATTGCCATTACGATGATTTCAAGCAAAATATTTCCCCAGCTAATTTCTTTGTAAAAGTAAAAGACTCTGAAACTAAACAGCGTAAAGATTAAAAGCATAAAAATAAGGCTTGAATATTTCGTTCTCTCAAAATGAGAAAGTTTGTAAACGTAATAACTCAAATAATTAAGTCCTTTTACAACACTGTCATAAAGGCTTTTTTCAAATAGTGGCTTAATATGCACTTTAAAAAGCGATGAAGAGAATTTTGTTTTGTGTCCCGCAAGCGTTTGGGTGTGTGTATGAACTTCAGGGCGGTAGAGCCATTCAAAAAATTTTCTGATAGGTCCAGCGAATCCGGTTGCGGAATACTGGCTTTTTGCGGATGTGTTGTATCCGCAAGCCCATGTGTGATAGATTCTGATTTTCGGATTTAGATATTTGTAAAATGCATAAATTGCAATAACTACTATTATAAGCCCTGCCAGAATTAGAACTGGAGCCACCGCTCCGTTTGGATTTAAAGAGTGCATAACCCAGATGTTTTGGAAAAGTTTATGGTAAATATCCGTAATCGGCATTGAATGGTTTATTGTTTTTATAAAAAAAGGCATAAAAAGCATAAGCGAAATTACAACTGTTGCCATTAAAATCTGCCCGGTTAACATCAGTTTATTTACTTCTTTTGCGTGTTTTGCGTTTTCGCTTCTACTTAGTCCTAAAAACGTAATACCAAACGCTTTAACAAAACATGCAATCGCAAGACCTCCTGTCAGGGCGAGTGCGAATATCGCAAAAGGAAAAGAGAGTTTTAATACGAGATTGTTTATTCCACTGGAACTAAGCATACTTTGAAAAATCATCCACTCACTCAAAAAGCCGTTTGTAGGAGGAAGGGCTGAGATGGAAACAGCGGCAATCAAAAACATAAAAGTGGTTATCGGCATGGATTTTATAAGCCCTCCGTAACTTTCTATGTTTTTTGTATGGGTTGAATACAAAATGCTTCCCGCACTCATAAAAAGCAGAGATTTAAAACTCATATGGTTAAATGTGTGATACACAGCCGCAATAAGGGCGAAAGCCGCTAATACAGGGAGTTTGAGATATGTGAAAATCATACCGACCCCGATACCTATAAGGATTATTCCTATATTTTCAATAGAGTGGTTTGCAAGAAGGGCTTTTATGTCATGGCTTGCGATTGCGTATAATACGCCGACAAGTGACGAAATGGCACCAAGGGCTAAAATAATCACACCCCATTCAATCTGCCAGTTTGGAATAATAAATAAAAATCTCAAAAACGCATAAATCGCAACTTTCAGCATAATTCCGCTCATTAAAGCGGATACGGGAGAAGGGGCTGCCGGATGGGCGTACGGAAGCCAGACGTGAAGCGGTACAACCCCCGCTTTACTTAAAAACCCTATAGTAATTAAGAAAAAAAGAATTGATGGGTATTTAAAACCCGCCGCTAAGTTTGAGAGGGTTTGAAAATTGGTAAACAGGGAATTTCCTCCAAGTATTAAAAAATACATTAATATAAAAACAAATCCGAAATGCGTCATAAAAAAATAAAATCTTCCGGCTTTAATAGCCTCATCGGTCGGTTCAGTTAAGATTAACTGCCAGCTTGAAAGACTCATAAGCTCCCAAAAAAACAAAAACGGAAGTATTTCGTTTGATAAAACAACACCTAACATAGAAAATATAAACGTAAAATAATGAATCAAAAAGTGAGTTTTTCTTTTTATATGAGAGAGATATCCCGCCATATAAAAAAGATTCGGAATAACTCCTAATAAAATTAAAAAAACGAACAACAAAGAAAGTGGATTCAAACTAAACATCAATTTAGCCTTTAAGTAAAATTTAAGGAAAGAAAAACTGGTGTAATTATACTTCTTTTTACTTATAAAATTCTTAAAATAATTATAAAAAAAATTAAAATGTTACAAATTTACTTAATAAATTGTCTGTAATTTTTATATATAGGCTCGTCCACATTCAGACAATTTATATTTAATAAACTTCCTATTTTAGGTTATTTTGTCTATTATGTTGAAAATAGTCCTATTTAAAAGTCCTACTAAATTTCTGTCAAAGGATTTGACAAAGTATTTTTATGGTATAATTATTATATAAAATTTTAAAGGTAAACTATGAAAAAATCTAAATTAAAAAAAATCGTTTATCACTCAATGAGACTTGAAGGGTATAAAGTTAATTTAGATGAAAAAAAATTAAAAGAGATAAAATCTAAATATAATGTCAAAGTACACGTTTAAAATCAGTGATATTTACTATCCTAATACTTCCATTTCTAAAAATAAACTTGGTATAAAAAATGAAGATGAGTTAAGAAAAATAGAGCATCTTCTTTTGTTGGAGTCTTATGAAAAATTTGCAAGAAAACTTAATGTTGAGTTGGATGAAAATTTTTTTAGAAATCTTCATAAAAAAACATTTCAAGATTTATATGAGTGGGCAGGAGTTTATAGGGATGTTGATATAGCAAAAGGGGATACTCTTTT
>NZ_JBMYAU010000045.1:0-6366 GCF_053994455.1 Nautilia sp.
TAAGGCCGCTCAGCATTCCGCCTACTATCGTCGCACCGCTTCTGCTGGTTCCGGGAATAAGGGCGAATACCTGGAAAAAACCTATAATCAGCGCCTGTTTGAATGTCACCTTTTCTACGTCGTCTATTTTTATTTTTTCTTCGGAATAGATTTTTTCCACTATAAAAAACACGATACCGCCTATAATAAACATCCATGCCGCGGTTTTAACGGTAAAAAGATCTTTTATCTGGTGTCTTAGCAAAAAACCTGTCAGCGCAAGAGGTAAAAACGCAAGTAGCACTTTTTTCCAAAGGGCCGTTTCTTTGAAATTGATTTTTTCAAGATATATCAAAACAATCGCAAGTGTGGCGCCCAATTGTATAATTACTTCAAATGCCACGTTTTGCATACTCTGTTTCAGTCCCAGCAGGGTGGAAACTATTATCAGATGAGCGGTTGAGGAAACCGGTAAAAATTCGGTGATTCCTTCGACACATCCGAGTATTACGCTTTCAAATACGCTCATAAGAACCCTTTATTTAATTGATAAAACGAATTATAATATGTAAAACATTCAAAGGCAAAAATTTGTACGTTTTTAATAAAAGGAATGTATATATCGCCCACAGGGGATACAGGGCTTATTTTCCCGAAAATACGATTTACGCTTTTAAAGCCGCTTTAAACAGATTCGATATGTTTGAATTTGACGTACGGTTTACCAAAGACCTTGTCCCGGTGGTTTATCACGATGATGACCTGCTGGGGTGTACCAATGTAAAAGAGCTGTTTGAAAAACACCGGGTGAAAGATTTGACGTATGAACAGATTAAAAAACTTGACAATGTCTCCTGGTTTATCAGAAAAAATCCGTTTCATACCGAGCTTGATTACGGTTTTTTGAACGCTCTTTCTAAAAATTCGATACCGAGCCTTGATGAAGTGTTGGAATTTATAAAGAAAAACGATTTTTGGGCGAATCTCGAAATAAAAAATTCAGATTTGGATCCGGATTTTGTAACGGAAAGTATTTTAAGCCGTATAGAACGTTTCGATGTTAAAGAATATATGCTTATTTCTTCTTTTAACCATGAATATATTAAAAGAATAGACGGTTTTTACAAAGCCGCCCTGTTTGACAAAAGAGTGGATAACCCAGCGGGTTATTTGAAAAAATTGAATGCGGGCTTTTACCATATAAATACAGAAAATGTAAGAAAACGTGATATCGAAGAACTTTTGGACTCCGGAATTTATACGAACGTATATACCGTTAACGATAGAAAACTTAAGTCGGAACTTTTTAAAAAAGGGGTTAAAGGGGTGTTTTGCGATTACTGATTATTTTTCTTCAAGCAGTCTGTTGAAAACCTTCAGTGTCATTTTGACGTCTTCAAGCGCATCGTGGTAGTTGGCGTTTTGTTTTCCGAAGAAAAACGCCACACACTCTTCAAGACGGGGCATTTTTTTCTTCTCAAGCACTACGACATCCGCGGAATAATACATTGTGTCGAATATAGGGACGTTTAAGATGTTGGGGAAATGGTGCGCCCTTTCAAGTTCCCTTTTTAAGACCCCGAAATCGTACAGCACGTTGTGGCCGACGACCATATCGAGCGAATCGAATATATTTAAAATTTCCTCTTTTTTTTCGCTGAAAGAGGGTTTGTTTTGCAAGTCCTCCTGTTTTATTTTGTGGACTTCAAAGGCTTCTTCGCTTATTTTCGCTTCCGGGTTTAAAAACTCGTATATTTCTTCGGTTGTTTTTGTCAGCATATCCTGAATTACGATGGCGTAAGAGATTATGTATCCGTAGATGTCGGTTGTTTCCGTATCGAAGACCCCGACTTTTTGAATTTTGAATTCATCTGGGATTTTGTTTAAATCGCTGATATAATGTTTTAAAAACTCTTTTGTGGAAAAAATTTTTTGCCGTTTTAAAGGTTTGAATCTCTCAATTTTGCCTTCTTCTTCCAAAACCACGGAAGTTAAATAATCACTGTAGTTTCTGAAAACGATATTTTCTTTGACGTCTTCATCGAGACATTTAAGAAGATATGTTTTGTCTTTTTTCAGTTTTTCTTCGGCATATTTTCTTGTCGCTTTGTTGAATACGGTGGCATATCTTAATGTTTCAATTTTTTGAGGTAAACTCAAATCAGACCTTTTTAACGGAATTATACATTAATTTTCCGTTTTCCATTTTCCATTTTCCATTATTAAGATATAATTACATATAAAAAAGGTACCGTATGCCAAAAAGAGAAGATATTAAAACCATACTGCTTATAGGCTCCGGTCCGATCGTCATAGGACAGGCCTGCGAATTCGACTATTCGGGCGTTCAGGCTGCAAAAACACTCAAATCTCTCGGATACAGGGTTGTTCTTGTTAATTCGAACCCGGCTACGATTATGACTGATCCGGAATTTGCGGATGCCACTTATATCGAACCTATTACCGCCGATGTGGTGGCTAAGATTATCGAAAAAGAAAAAGTTGACGCAATACTTCCGACAATGGGGGGACAGACGGCGCTTAACGTTGCGATGGAAATGTATGAAAAAGGTATGCTTGAAGGTATTGAATTTTTAGGGGCCGACCCGGAAGCTATTAAAAAAGGCGAAGACAGGGAGGAGTTTAAAAAGGCTATTGAAAGAATAGGGCTTGATCTTGCAAAAAGCGAAACCGCCCACACACTTGAAGAGGCCGTTGAAATTGCCAAAAACATCGGCTTTCCTTTAATTGTCAGAGCCGCATACACCCTCGGAGGGCTCGGAAGCGGGGTCGCTTACAATATGGAAGAATTTAAAGCCCTTGCGAAAACGGGGATCGAAGCGAGTCCGATTAACGAAATAGAAATCCTCGAATCGATGCTCGGCTGGAAAGAATACGAAATGGAAGTTATCAGGGACAGAAATGATAACTGTATTATCGTATGTTCGATAGAAAACGTTGATCCTATGGGTGTGCATACGGGTGACAGTGTTACCGTTGCGCCGGCGCTGACTTTGACCGACAAAGAATACCAGAAAATGAGGGACGCCTCTTTTGCAATTCTCAGGGAAATCGGTGTTGATACGGGGGGAAGCAACGTTCAGTTTGCCGTAAACCCCCAAAACGGTAGAATGATTGTAATCGAAATGAATCCGAGGGTTTCAAGAAGTTCGGCTCTCGCTTCTAAAGCTACGGGATATCCCATTGCAAAAATCGCGACTCTTTTAGCCGTGGGTTACACACTTGACGAGATTCAAAACGACATTACCGGAACCGCTGCGAGTTTTGAGCCGGTAATAGATTATGTGGTTACCAAGATTCCGAGATTTACGTTTGAAAAATTCCCTCAGGCGGATTCGACTCTTACAACTTCAATGAAAAGTGTCGGTGAAGTTATGGCGATAGGCAGAACGTTTAAAGAATCCGTTCAAAAAGCCCTTTATTCGCTTGAAACGGGACTTGACGGATTTGAAAAAATGAACTGCACGGAAGACGAACTTGTTAAAAACATAAGAATTCCCAACGAAAACAGACTTTTATATGTTGCCGAAGCGTTCAGAAGAGGCAAAAACGTGGAGGAAATTTTCGATATCTGCAAAATAGATCCGTGGTTTTTAAATCAGATTAAAGAAATTGTGGATCTTGAAAAAGAGATAACTCCGGCAGTGTTGGAAAATGAAGAACTTTTAAGAAAAGCAAAAACATACGGATTCAGTGATAAGATGATAGCAAAACTTATAGGCAAAACCGAAGAGGAAGTATATCGGGCGAGAAAAAAATTAGGCGTTGAAATCGACTATAACGAAGTCGATACGTGTGCGGCGGAATTTGACACCACTACAAGCTATCTTTATTCAAGCGTAAACGTTACCAAAAACGTGCCTTTGAGAGGAAGTGATCTTGAAAATGACAAAAAAGTGCTTATTTTAGGAGGCGGACCGAACAGAATCGGGCAGGGGATTGAATTTGACTACTGCTGTGTGCATGCGGCTTTCGCCCTAAACGATTTAGGGGTTAAAACGATTATGTACAACTGTAACCCGGAAACCGTTTCAACGGATTATGACACAAGCGACGTGCTTTATTTCGAGCCTATTACGTTTGAGAGGGTAAGAAACGTGGTTGAGCTTGAACAACCGGAGGGCGTAATCGTTCAGTTCGGAGGACAGACGCCTCTTAAACTGGCCAAGTCCCTTACAAGAATAAATGCGAATATTATAGGAACGTCGGCCGAAGTGATAGACACGGCGGAAGACAGGGAAAAATTTTCCGCATTTATTGAAGAATTAGGTCTTAACCAGCCTGCAAACGGTACTGCGTTTACCAAAGAAGAAGCTTATAAAATCGCCGAAAACATCGGTTACCCGGTGCTTGTCAGACCGAGTTACGTACTCGGCGGTAGGGCTATGAGAATCGTTTACAACGAAAACGAACTGAAAGCCTATATGGATGAGGCTGTCAGCGTTTCAAACGAAAGCCCCGTGCTAATCGACAAATTTCTTGACAGAGCCATCGAGCTTGACGTTGATGCTATAAGCGATACGAAAGAAGTATATATCGGCGGAATTATGCAGCATATCGAAGAAGCCGGGATCCATTCGGGGGACAGTGCGTGTTCGCTTCCGACGGTTAGCATCAGTGAAGAAAAACTTAAAGAAATCGAAAACGCAACTAAACAAATAGCATTAAAACTCGGTGTAAAAGGACTTTTAAATATCCAGTACGCCCTTCACAGGGATAAACTTTATCTAATCGAAGTTAATCCGAGAGCCAGCAGGACGGTGCCTTTCGTATCAAAAGCCACAGGACTTCCTTTGGCAAAAGTGGCGACAAGGGTTATGTGGAACTTGGCATACAACCCTGAAATAAACGGAGGCAAAGTACTTCAAGAAGCACTCAATTTTTACGATAAATTCGGTGTTGTAACGTTTGACGGTAATGTATTTAAACCTCAGGGGAAAGGACATATCGCCGTTAAAGAAGCGGTATTCCCATTCAATAAACTGCCTGGAGCGGATCTGATTTTAGGACCTGAAATGAAATCAACCGGTGAAGTTATGGGAATCAGCGAAAGTTTCGGGGAAAGTTTTGCAAAATCACAGGCGGCATGTAAAAACTTCCTTCCGACAAGCGGGAAAGTGTTTATTTCACTTACCAATATAGATAAAGAGTTTGCGCCGGCTCTTGCAAAAGCGCTTACTAACCACGGATTTGAAATAGTGGCCACAAGCGGGACGTATAAAGTAATTAGCGAAGCCGGAATAAAGTGTGAAAGGGTACTTAAAATCAGTGAAGGCAGACCGAATATCGTAGATATGATTAAAAACGAGGAAATCGCACTTGTTATCAACACAAGCGACAACAAAGCGAGCAAAGACGACGCTAAAATCATAAGACGAGAAGTGCTGAATCAGGGAATTCCTTATTTTACAACAATGGCGGCGGCGTTTGCTGCTGTTGAAGCAATTGAATTCTTACAGACAAGCGAAGAGAAAGTTAAATCCATTCAGGATTATTTTAAAAATTAATCTTTTTTTCTTTTTCATTTTATAATAATCCGTTTGAAATTTATCTATGTATATAGATTATTAATGGGTTAGTTTAAAAGCATGAGTTAGTAGTCTGGAGCGGCATAGCGATAGAAAAGCAAGCAGTGCAAATGTATTTTTGACATTTAGTAATTGCTTTATTTATATGTTGTTAAAAGGTTACTTTTCCTTTAAATAGAAAAATTGTTCAAAATTCCTATAAATCAGACAATTTATTCTTTCTTGCCGATTTTGTGAAAACTTTTATCTTTAAGCGATGGAGTTACCACAAAAACGAGCAGTATGTTTCCATATTACACGCCATAGATTTAGCACCTGACATAAACAATTTTGAATTGACGGGGAGTAAAAATATTTACTCATTTTTTGCTCCTTAAGCTTTCTATTGTTTCTATGATCGCATCCATTGTGTAATACACCTTTTTCATACCTGAATATATTTTGAATAAAACTTTTCTCATCTGTATATAACTTAAAAAGTAGATGTTTTTCGTCAAAGAATTAAAAATCCGAAACGAAATTTCGTATTTATGCTTTATTATTGTGAAAAAAAGGAGCATATATGCAAGAAGAAAGACTTTGGACTTTTATATGGTATTGGGCTATGCTGATTTTCGGATATTTTAATATTGAAGGTGTTTGGGGTATATATTCGATTTTATATGGATTTATGCGATGGTGAGTATTGCAAAAATGATTTATTATACCAAAACCCAAATGACAGCGAACAATATGTAAGGAATAAGAATTGCTTGAAGTGAAGTATGAAGAGGTTAGAGGTAAAAGAATTACATACAATAGAGGAATTAAAAAAAGAAATAAGAAACACTAAAGACGG
>NZ_JBMYAU010000046.1:0-3370 GCF_053994455.1 Nautilia sp.
ACTCGCCGTTTGCAATGTAATCAAGGGTTTGAAGCATAGTTTCAACCGGAATATCTTTGCCAAGTTTTTGTTCAAGTTGGGAATGAAGTTCCTCTTTAACCTTATCCTCGGCATACTTTTTTACAAACTGATTATTGAATGCAAAAGAATTTATAAAAAAAACAAAAAAACTTATAAAAACAATCGCTTTTTTCATAAAAATCCCCCCGAAAATCTCAACTCAATCTAAAAATTTCTCCAGACCTGACAAACTTTCACATCCCGAATATAGTTTTGCAAACTTAACAAAAAAAACTCTTCTCCCTAACAATTTTCAATCAAATCCTCTATTCCCCTGTCCCGGTTATAACCCTTAAATTATAATTCTTTCCATTTGCAAAATCCATACTTTTACTCCTGCGTTCGGGTATTGAAGGGAAAGACAAAAAAAATCAAGGGCGGCTGAAAGCTTGCCTTTTTTAGACCCATCAAGTTAGATTGTTATAAGCTTTTTATAACTTTAATTAAATTATACGCCTGATTAGTACAATAACATTCTATATATTTTAATCCCCTTTTTTCCTCAAATTCTATTTTACCTTTTTTAGTAGTTTGTTTTTTTATTTGTTTTCTCTTTGAAAACAACAATCCTATATATTGAGGTGTAACATTAAAATTAGTTTTAAAAAGCTTTAATTGTTCTATTACATAAGTAATAAAATTTTTTGTGCTTATAAATTGGTCTAAAAAACCACTTTTAGTTTTTGACTTCAATTCTACCAAAAAAATTATTAAATTATTTTTATAAATATTAAATATTATCCCATCACATCTTTTATATAAACCCTTTTCAGAAGGTTTAAATACTGTTACAAAATCTTCTCTTTCCAAAGTCATAACAAAAACTTTACCTATTGTTGAAAACTCTATTTTTTTACATGTTCCCTTCTGGTTCTTATTCTGCTTTTCTTCTATATATATTTTATTGCCATTTTTTTTATCTATATGAAACTCTCTTCTTATACAATTATTTAGCGTTGTCAATATATTCTCAGGCATCTTTCTCATTTTTATCAATTATTGACCAATAAATATCATCACTTGAAACATTTTGCATGTTAATAACATCATCAAAACTTTTGACAATTATCCCCTCTTTATCAATTTCCAATAATTTCACTTTACCCTTATCTACTAGATATGGTTTTATTTTACTCTTTTTTAAAATCATCTCATCAGTATAATCATATTTATTCATAATAGTCTGTTTATTTGGAAACTCTTCATTGAGCATAATTAAATTATTAAATTCTTTTATAATATAATCACTATGCGTAGATAAAATAACATTTACTCCATTATTAACAATTAAAGCTAATAACTTAGCAACATTTCTTTGATTATCCGGATGAAGATTCAATTCAGGTTCATCAACAATAAGAAAATCTCCTTTTTGGGCCATATGTTTCAAATAAAACTCGAGAGAAAAAAAAGTCTTTGCGACTGAAGAGCTTAAATGAATATCTATTGAATTTTTGTAATTATTGCCATTATAACTTTTTTTATATGGGCAAAATTTAATTCCACCATCTTTTTGAACAACATATTTTCCACCAATAATTTTTTTATGTAAAAACTTATTTAAAAATCGAAACTCACTTTCTGTTTTTTTTAAATTATTCAAACTATTTAAAAAATTTATATAATCAGAAATAGGTTTAGGATACTTAGTAATAATATCTTTTAATATTTTAAAAGGGTCAAAGCGCGTAACTGCACTTTTTTGTAGATACTCAACCAACACGTTTCTATTTACATTTAACTCTTGATAAAATAAATTGAGTCCGGTTCTTTCTGCTGGAAGAATGAAAACATCATTTGAAAATTCACTAAAAATACTTTTAAGCAAAACTTCGTTAATAAATTCCAAATAAATTCTATCTGGCAATTTTTCTGTGTCTGTAAAAACAATAGTAATTTCATCTATTCCTTTCTCTTTTACAACTTCGCAAACATTTTTTTCTATACCAATTAAAAATTTAGCCTTAATTTCTTTTTTAATTACATTTTTTAAAATATTATCTACTTCTTGATAAATAGTCACTTTGGTATTTCTAAAAGTTCCTTTTTCCGCACTAAAAAATAAATCTAAATCCCTAATAATTGTCTTTTCTAATCTTCTTTTTATTTCATCATATTTATCTTTTAAAAAATCACTTAACTTAAACTTATAAATCCCATTATCAATACATGTTTTAGGAATTTTATCCAATATCACAAGTCTTTTAAGGGTTAAAATCTTATACAACAAATAATTTAAATATGTTTTTCCACTATTGTTCTGTCCAACAAAAATTGTCAAATTTCCAAGTTGTAAATCATCAACTGTTTTTATATTTCCTAAATTCTCAATTTTTAATTTCATTCTGAGTACCCCATTTAACAATTTTTTATAATCTTATCAAATATCAACATGCTATACAATAACTTAGTTTTTATTTTCGCAAATCTTACACTAAATGACAAAAACCCCACCTTTCAGCGGGGCTTCTTATTCAAGTTTCTTTTTCTTATTTTGCTTTTTTACTTCAAGTTTTCGGGGTTTAGGCCTTCTAATTCGGGGATGACGAAGAGGCCGTCTTTTCTGATGAGTTTGCCGTCGAAGTAGATTTCGCCGCCACCGTATTCGGGGCGCTGGATGCATACCATATCCCAGTGAACGGCGGAGCGGTTGCCGTTGTCCGCTTCGTCGTAGGAGTTTCCGGGGGTGAAGTGGAATGAGCCTTTTATTTTTTCGTCAAAGAGTATGTCAAGCATAGGCTCTTCAACGTAAGGGTTCAATCCTATTGCAAATTCCCCTATGTATCTCGCTCCTTCGTCTGTATCAAGGATTTTGTTGAGTTTGTCGGTTTTTTTGCCTGCGTCGGCTTTTACTATTTTTCCGTCTTTGAATTCAAGGTAGATTTCGTCGAATATTGTTCCCTGATAGAGTGTTCTCGCATTGTAGGTTATGTGTCCGTCTACCGAATTTTTCACGGGAGCGGTAAATACCTCGCCGTCGGGTATGTTCATTTTTCCGTCGCATTTGATTGCGGGTATGTCTTTTATTGAGAAGGTCAAATCCGTGCCTTTTCCTTTTATGTGCACTTTGTCGGTTTTGTTCATTAAGTCAACAAGGTTGTCCATTTCTTTTGACATTTTGGAGTAGTCAAGAGTGCACACGTTGAAGAAGAATTCTTCAAATTTTTCGGTAGGCATGTTTGCACTCTGCGCAAAGGAAGGTGAAGGCCATCTCAATACAACCCATTTCTTTTTAGGCACTCTGATTTTCATGTGAACGGGGTTGAGCCATTCCTGCTGCCATTCTTTCATTCTTTCGGAGGGAACGTCT